>CAZNBC010000118.1:0-5190 GCA_964571125.1 uncultured Bacteroides sp. | reverse complement strand
CCCCCACGGCCGAAATCCTTGAGGCACGCGAGCAGTTTGCCGACCACGGACTCGACATTTTCTTCCACTGGGGCCTATACAGCATGATCGGTCAAGTTCAATGGTATCTTACCTACGGCCCAAAGGCTGACGAATACGCCAAGGCCGCACGCGGATTCTATCCCGCCCACTTCGACGCAAAGCAGTGGGTGTCAGCCATCAAGGACTCCGGAGCCAAATATATTTGCTTCACGACCCGCCATCACGACGGATTCTCGATGTGGCACACCAAACAGAGCGACTACAATATCGTGGATGCCACTCCCTTCGGCCGCGACATACTTAAGGAACTTGCCGAGGAGTGCCAGCGTCAGGATATAAAACTCCATCTATACTACTCCCACATTGACTGGACCCGCCCCGACTACCCTTCGGGACGCACCGGACTCGAAACCGGTCGTGACACCACGCTACGTGACTACCCCGCCTATTACAAGTTCATGAACAATCAGCTCACCGAACTGCTCACCGAGTACGGCCCCATAGGCGCCGTATGGTTTGACGGATGGTGGGACCACGAACAGGACTCCATCCCCTTCGACTGGAAATTCCCCGAACAGTATCAGCTCATCCACAACCTCCAGCCGTCATGTCTTATCGGCAACAACCACCATCAGGTGCCATTCCCCGGTGAGGACATACAGATATTCGAGCGCGACCTTCCCGGCGAGAACACTGCCGGACTGTCGGGCCAGTCTATCACCGAACTGCCCCTCGAGACATGCCAGACCATGAACGGCATGTGGGGCTACAAGATTAAGGACCAGGACTATAAGAGTCCCAAAGAGATTATACATCTACTTCTCGGCGCAGCCGGACGCGGCGGCAATCTCCTGCTCAACGTAGGCCCGCAACCCAGTGGTGAGATACCCGCGGCAGCTCTCGAACGCATGAAGCATATCGGTGAGTGGATGCGCAAATACGGCGAGACCGTCTACGGCACCCGTGCCGGCGATGTGCCCGTACAACCCTGGGGCGTGACTACCCGCAAGGGTGACAAACTCTATGTGCACGTAACCTCACCCGAAGTGGCCGACCTGCATCTGCCTCTGACATGCAAGGTCAAGAGCGCCACCACATTCGATGGAGGCGAAAAGGTGGAGTTCACCACCCATAAGGCGAAGGACGGCGGCGGCGTCACCCTGCATCTCCTCCCCTCGCAGCTTAAGTATTACAACCCTAATTATAGCCCCTCACAGATGGAGGAGGCCATTGATAACATCATCGTACTTGAGACAAAATGACCCGCAAACTTGAAATATGCTGCGGCGACCTTCAGAGCGTGGCCAATGCCGTAGCCGGAGGTGCCGACCGTATAGAGCTATGTTCAGGACTTGCCGAAGGGGGAGTAACTCCCTCGGCCGGATTCATCCGTGGAGCCGGACTGCTCAAAGGCGACCACACCCGCCTGCACGTGCTGATACGTCCTCGCGGAGGTGACTTCTGCTATGACGAAGCCGACCGCGAAGCTATCGTCAACGACGTTGAGGCTTGTGCAGCAAGCCCCTATGTTGACGGCATCGTTATAGGAGCACTCACTCCCGAGGCCGAGATAGATACTGACCTCTGTCGCCGTTGCGTAGAAGTGGCCGGGGATAAGAGCCTTACTTTCCACCGCGCCTTTGACCTCTGCCGCGACCCCATGAAGGCTTTGGAACAGATTATCGACATGGGATTTGACCGAATACTCACCTCAGGCTGCGGAGCTACCGCCCTGGAGGGAGCGGAAATGCTTGCACGACTTCACAAGGCCGCCGACGGACGTATAATCATACTCGGCGCCTCAGGCGTAAGTTCCTCAAATGCAGCTGCGTTGATTGACGCGACAGGACTGAATGAACTTCATGCCTCGGCACGTCGCCCCATGGCATCGCAGATGAAATGGCGCCACGAAGGAGTTGCGATGGGCGCACCCGGCTCCGACGAATACTCCCGTATGGTAACCTCCGAGGATGAAGTAAAGGCCCTGCGCCATATACTTGACACTCACCAATAATCCGCTAATCCAATTCACATTATCACATACACGCATATATCACACTATTAAGATGCGCAACAAACTAACTTCACTTCTGGCACTGTGCTGCTCTATGGCTCTCGCCTCCGGAGCAAGCGCACAGATAGCCACCCCGGCCGTAAAAAGCGATTTTGAAGCCCGACGAGCCACTATAGATGCGCCCGAATACTTCAAAATCTTCGACCGCACCGACTTGACTGACAATCAGCGCGAGGCACTTGAGGTGCTCTACGCCTACATGCCGCTGCCCGATATCACCGACCGTTCGGGCGAATACTTTCTGGAGAACGTCGATGTAGCCCTGCGTGGCCGCGAGGAACTTCCCTGGGGTAAAACAGTGCCCGACCGCGAGTTCCGCCACTTCGTACTCCCAGTACGTATCAACAATGAGGCTCTTGACGGTCACCGCAAGATATTTTACGAGGAACTGCTCCCCCGCATCAAGGATATGTCCATGGAGGAAGCCATCCTCGAAATAAATCACTGGTGTCACGAAAAGGCTACCTATCAGCCTTCTGACGGACGCACTCACTCTCCCCTTCTAACCGTATACACCGCTATTGGCCGCTGCGGCGAAGAATCAACCTTCACGGTAGCTGCCCTCCGCGCCATGGGAATCCCTGCGCGTCAGGTCTACACTCCCCGCTGGGCACATACCGACGACAATCATGCCTGGGTTGAGGCCTGGGCCGATGGCAAATGGCATTTCCTCGGAGCATGCGAACCCGAGGCTGTACTTGACCTTGGCTGGTTCAATGCTCCCGCGGCACGAGGTATGCTGATGAACACCCGCGTTTTCGGCCACTACGACGGCCCTGAAGAAGTACTTATGCGCCTTGACGGCTATACCGACATCAACGTGACCCCCAATTATGCTCCAACTGACGTGGTGAACGTTACTGTCACCGATACCGAGGGAAAACCGTTGGAGAACGTCAACGTCGCTTTCCGTATATACAACTACGCCGAACTCTTTCCCCTCGCCTCCAAAACCACCGACAAGGATGGCCGTGCCTCACTGCTTACTGGCTTGGGTGACCTTATCGTGTGGGCCAATGACAACGACGGAAACTACAGTTTCACCAAAGCGAAAGTGGGCACCGACAAGGAAGTGACCCTCACTCTCGGACCCACGGCTCCGAAGTGCCAAATCAAAGGTTCTGAAGGCCTTACATCCATTGACATTGATATAGTGCCCCCTGTAGCCGCCGCACGACCCGTTAAAGTCCCCGAAGACCTGGCTGCTATCAACGCCTGTCGCTTCGCTTACGAGGACTCTGTGCGTGGAGCTTACACCGCCACATTCGGCAACGCTCAGGAAGCTGCCGCACTGGCTGCTCAGCTCGGACTTGATGCCGACCGCCTTACAAAGGTGATAGTGGAATCGCGTGGGAACCATGGCGTTGTAACTGAATTCCTCTCCTCACTCCCCGCTGCCGACCGTGAACGCGGCCTTCGCCTGCTTGAAGTAATCGCCATGAAAGACCGCAGCGACATGGCTCTTGACGTACTGCGCGACCACATGCTCACCACTGAAGGTCAGGAGAATCCTCTCTATGCCGAATATGTGCTCAATCCTCGCGTGGACAATGAGATGGTAGAACCCTACCGTGCTTTCTTCCGCTCACAGATTTCCGCTGCAGATGCCGCCCGCTACCGCAGCAATCCACAGCTGTGGGTCAACTGGGTGCGTGACAACATCGACGCAACCCGCAAATGGTATCCCTCAAACGTGGTGATGCTCCCCACCTCCGTATGGAACTATCGCCATACGACACCCCTGTCACGCGACGTATTCTTCACCGCTGCCGCACGCTCTATGGGTATCCCCGCGCAGATTGATCCCGTCAACGGCAAACCCATGTGGGCCGATGCCTCAGGCGAATGGCACGAAGCCCTCTTCAATGCTCCCGAAGGCGTAAACGCCTCACCTGCAGGAACTATTGCCCTGACCTACACTCCCACCGGACGAATTGACGATCCAAAGTACTATACTCATTTCTCACTCTCGTCCGTCGAAGGCGGTCAGCCCTCACAGCTCACCTATCCCGACTTCATCCCCTGGTCAGAAGTCCTGGCCACGCCCAACCGTATGGATGAGGGCGAATACATCCTCATCACGGGCCAGCGCATGGCCGACGGAGGTGTGTTGGCTCACATGGACATTCTCCCCGTCAAGGCTGATGAAGCAGTCACCGCCCCCATCGTAATGCGTCAGGACCCCAACGGCGTGCAGGTTATCGGCTCATTTGATGCCGAAACAATCTATCACGACGAAGCTACCGGCACCGATAAGTCCGTGCTCTCCACTACCGGACGCGGCTACTATGTGCTCGGCGTGATACGCCCCGGTCACGAGCCCTCCAACCACGCTCTGCGTGACATCGCCGCCCTCGGAAAGGAACTTGAGGCTTGGGGACGACCCATCATACTGCTCTTCGCCAACGCTGACGAAGCCTCACGCTACGACGGCTCACTGCTGCCGGCCCTCCCCTCCACTGTCGTATTCGGCACAGACAATGCGAACGGTACCGTTGCATCGTCACTCGTAGAGAATCTCAAGCTTGACGAAACCGACCGTCCTATCTTCGTGATAGCCGACACCTTCAACCGCGTAGTGTTCCTCACTCAGGGCTACACCATCGGCCTCGGCGAGCAACTCATCGACACCATCCACAAGCTCAAGGAATAATCCCTGAACAATCCCACTCCCAACCCCAATACACACATGACCCCAAAAAGCCTCATCAACTTTTTGGGGTCATGTTTATTCCTGCAGTAAACTTTAGATGAGATTTCTCGTATATGCAGTCTATATTCAACCAATTACTCACACACCAAGAAAAATCACTATCTTTGCATAATTAAAACTACTACGCCAATATACGTATGAACGACAAGGTAACATACTGGGTGGATATGTCAGATTATGATTTTGACACAGCCAACGCCATGCTTGAGACTAAGCGTTATCTCTATGTCGGATTTATGTGTCACCAAGTTATCGAGAAGATTCTGAAAGCATATTGGAGCAGTACAATGGATGAAATTCCTTTGAAGATTCACAGTCTTTACCGTTTAGCGGAAAAGACCGGACTTGACCAATATTTGACGGAAGAACAGCTTGATTTCAT
>CAZNBC010000117.1:0-5197 GCA_964571125.1 uncultured Bacteroides sp. | reverse complement strand
CGTCAACGTGAACCTGGGTGATGAATCCTGTGACCTGCGGACGGATGTCGATGTCGGTCTTACCCTTGATTGTTGCAGGGAAAGTCGAGTTGAGGTCGGCTGTCTGCGGCGCGAGCGTGAGAGTGGCGATTTCGGGTGCGGGCATCTGCATCTGCTGCTGTTGTTTCGAGCATGAGGGAAGCAGTGCCACGGCTGCAAGCATCATTGCGATGCCGCTTTTCGATAACGCGATGGATTTCATTGTCATTCTTTTCGTTACTTATTATATACCTATTTTTATAATTTTTCGGATTTTTAACGTGCAAAGTTACCAATGATTTGGGCAATAAGCGTAGAAAGTCACAATAAAAAATGTAAAATTGTCGCAAATACCCTCTTTTGTTCCGATTTTGACCAATTTTCATGCAGTAAGATTTTATAAAATTTAAAAATTCTCTCAGGTTAAGTGTGAAGATGGCGCAAGCCGGCAGACGCTGACACGGGCGGTTTGAAAAAATCTGCTTAACTTTGCACCCCCGAATCCCGTCGACCCTTCCCCTTTCGCTTAACGCTTATATTGGGGCTGGGCAGGGGGACGCAAAGCGCATCCCATCGGCAATCATGCCCGGTATATGCGGGGTGGAAACCGCTTTGCGGGACGCTTGACAGAAATAAAAATTTGATTCATCACACACTCCACGACCTATGCCCGGTTTACTGCACAAAATTAAGGGGCTTGCGAAGATGCCGACCTTCCATGTGCTTCTTGCGCTCAGTGCTGCCCATTGTCTCAACGATTTGCTCCAGTCGGTCATCACCGCCGTCTACCCGATGCTGAAATCTGATCTCGGCATCAATTTCGCTGAAATCGGAATCATAACGCTCGTCTATCAGCTTGCCGCCTCAATCTTCCAGCCGGTGGTGGGCTATGTGTTTGACCGTCGCCCCTTCGTGTGGAGTCTGCCGATGGGGATGTGTTCGACCGCTGTCGGCATCCTTCTCTTTTCATTCGCCACTACTCTTCCCGGAGTCCTTGTGGCTGTCTTTATGGTCGGACTCGGCTCAGCTACACTTCATCCCGAAGCTTCGCGCATCACTTCGCTTGCCGGACGGCAGCGTCGCGGGTTCGCCCAGTCGGTTTTTCAGGTCGGTGGAAACTTCGGTGGCTCTATCGGTCCGCTGCTTGTGGCGCTCATCGTCGCTCCTCACGGGCGCCGTTATGTGGCGTTGTTCCTCGTTTTTGCCGCGCTGTGTTTCTGGGCTATGGCGCCGATATGCCGTTGGTATGGCGGCTATCTCCGTGAGTTGCGCACCCGCGAGGTCCGCGCCGAGCGGAAGGCTCATCTTCCTCTTTCTAAATCACACACTATCTTCACGATATGTGTCATAATCGTATTGATTTTCTCAAAATACGTCTACATGGCGAGTCTGTCGAGCTACTACACGTTCTATCTCATAGGGCGTTTTGGCATATCGGTTTCCCTCTCGCAGATATTCCTGTTTATTTTTGTGGTCTCGACAGCTGCGGGAACACTTGTGGGTGGACCTGTCGGTGACCGCTACGGACGCAAGACGGTAATATGGATTTCCATACTCGGGACAGCTCCATTCAGTCTTCTTCTGCCCCATGCTTCCCTCCCTCTGACCGCCGTGTTGAGTTTCGGTGCAGGCTTCATGCTTTCGTCCGCTTTCCCTGCCATACTTCTTTACGCTCAGGAACTTCTGCCGACCAAGCTTGGCATGATTTCCGGTCTTTTTTTCGGGTTCGCTTTCGGAGTTGGAGGCATAGCGTCGGCAGTTCTCGGAGAATTTGCTGATACCTATGGAATCGACGCCGTGTATAACTTCTGCGCCTATATGCCCCTCCTCGGAGTCGTCGCCCTCCTCCTGCCCAACCTCAAAAACCGCTCCCTCCCCCCGGCATAAACCGTAGCCATAAAAACAGAGGTACAAAAATTCATTTATGTCATCTATGAATTTTTGTACCTCTGTGTGTATTTTTACAGGTGGGTTATCCTTCTGTCTGCGTGGTGTCCTCGGACGTGGTTTGGTTTTCCTGCTCCTTGTCGAAGTGGTTGTATGCCTCGACTATGCGCTGGACGAGGGGATGGCGTACGATGTCCTTCTTGCCGAATTCGATTTTGCCGATGCCGGGGACATCTTTAAGCACTTTGAGCGCCTGAATCAGACCGGAAGTTACGGAGCGGGGTAGGTCAATCTGCGTTGCGTCACCGGTGATAATCATCTTTGCGTTCATGCCCAGACGGGTGAGGAACATCTTGATTTGCTGCACAGTGGTGTTCTGAGCCTCGTCGAGTACAATGACTGCGTCGTTGAGCGTGCGTCCGCGCATGAAGGCGAGGGGCGCTATCTGGATTACGTTGGTCTCCATGTATTCCTTCAGCTTCACGGCGGGAATCATGTCTTCAAGAGCATCGTAGAGGGGCTGGAGATAGGGGTCGATCTTGTCCTTCATGTCGCCGGGGAGGAAGCCGAGCTTCTCGCCGGCCTCAACAGCGGGGCGCGAAAGGATGATCTTGCGCACCTCCTTGTTCTTGAGGGCACGCACGGCCAGGGCTATGGCTATGTAGGTCTTGCCCGTACCGGCGGGGCCCAGGGCGAAGGTGAGGTCGTTTTCCGAGAAACTCTTCACGAGCAGGGCCTGGTTGGTGTTGCGCGGCGAGATGGGCTTGCCGTTGATGCCGTAGATGATGACGTCGTCGTGGTGGGGCTTCTCGGGGGCCTTGCCTTTGACAATGTCGAGGATCACCTCCTCGGTGAGCTTGTTGTAGCGCGAGCAGTAGTCCTCGAGCTCCTTGATTTTCTTCTCGAACTCGGAGGTCTCGGCGTCATCGCCTATCACCTTTATCACCGAGCCGCGCGCTGCCATGCGCAGCTTGGGGAAGAGGTTGCGGATGAGCTGCATATTGGAGTTGTTGACTCCGTAGAAGCTTACGGGATCGACGTTGTCGATTATAACTATACGTTCTATCAAAATCGAGTGGAATTTACGTGGATGAGAATTGAGGATGAGAGGGGGGAAGGGAGGGTCTTTACTGTGGAACCTCGGTGGCCACGGCTTTGTTCAGCGGGAGGGTGTAAATGATGGAAAGATTGCCGGTGAAGGAGCCGTTGCGCTTGCCGTAGCCGGGTATGTACATGGGGTTGCCGTAGGCGCTCTTGGTGGAGTGGAGTATGGAATGGTAGACGAGCGACCATCCGGCGGAGATGGGGCCGGCGATCTTCACTTTCAGCGCCAGGACTATCTCGAGATAGCCGGCTGTAGCGCTCTGGGAGGGGATATTGTAGGTGGTAGGATTACCCCAGTATCCCTCATCGACGGTGACATCGCTGACGCTCCACTTGAAGGCTGAGAAACCGTAGCGCAGACCGGCCTGCAGACGATAGTCGGGGGTGGAGTTGTAGAAGAAATTGTAGGTGGCTCCGAGTTTGAAATAGGGAGCCATGGGGGTGTGGTAGGAGTAGTTTTTATTGATTGGGGTGTCGCTGATATTTCCCAGACCCACAGCGAAGTAGGGGAAGTAACGGTTGTGGAGGCTCACTTCGCCCCACACGTCGCCTATGCCGAACTTCTGGCCGGTGCAGCGCATGAAGAGATCCCACACGTTCACTCCGGCTATCACCTGATGGACAAGCGGGTAGATCATTTTCGGGGGTGCGGGGAGCAGTGTGGAATCCACGTACTCCTGGCCGGTGACGGTGTCGACGGTGATGGTGTTGCCGCGGGCATCGGTGGTGGTGACCAGGCGGGAGGGGTCGATGGGGGTCTTGGTGAGCTCGGGGTTCTTGACGGCACCGGGTGTGGCGGGTGTCACGGGGGTGACACGACGCTGGGCCTGCGCCTCGGCTGCGCCGAGACACACGAGCAACAGGGCTATCAGGGAGGGTATCAGGCGCTTAAACACTGGTTTCCCCCTCCGTGGGATCGTTGGCAGGATTATCGGGATTATCGGACGGGGCAGACTGGTCGGACGATTCGGACGGGTCGGACTGAGCAGGGGTATCTGCTTCGGGATCGTCGGGGGCGGCGGTGCGGAAGTAGAGCTGGATGGTCTGGCGCTCGACGTTGGTGATGAGCGAGTCGCTGACACCGACGGAGTCGAGCAGCACGTAGGTGTGGGCCACGCGGGTGATGCGGTAGTGGTACATGGCTCCGCACTCCTCGGAGGCGAACCAGGGATGGGACTCGTAATAGAAGGTCACCTCGTCGCGTGCTCCGAGCAGGCTCTTCTGATAGTAGTTGATGTAGAAGGTGGTGGAGGATTCGGCGGCGCGGAATGGGAGGTAGACGGTGCTGGTGAGGCGCGAGGGGGAGGCGAGCAGCGAGTCGCCGGGTGCGCCGGTGCCACCGATTGCCACGGAGTCGATGGCGATGGCCTGGAGGGTGTTGTAGGAGTATATGCCTGCGAGCGGCACGGAGTTCTGATTGTCCGTGCAGCCGGTGGTGTTGCACCCGGAGGAGAGTGCAGCCGCCATGAAGGCCAGAAGGAAGCCGAGTATATGCTTGGGCTTGAAGATCATGCAGATAGGGGGAATGAGAATCAGAGGGTGTCGCGCACCTCGTAGCGGTTGCGGCCGGGGGAGTTGCGCACTATGAGTTCGCCTATGAAGCCTGTGAGGAAAAGCATGGTGCCCAGGAGCATCATGGTGAGCGACAGGAAGAAGTAGGGCGAGTCGGTGACGAGGCGGTAGGGGTTGCCGTGGGTCATGTCCCAAAGCTTGCCGAAGCCCACTACCATGACTGCTATTAGTCCCACGACAAACATCAGGGAGCCGAGCAGGCCGAAGAAGTGCATGGGCTTGGCGCCGAAACGCGAAGTGAACCAGAGGGTTGCCAGGTCGAGGTAGCCGTTGACGAAGCGGTCGAGGCCGAACTTGGTGGTGCCGTACTTGCGGGCCTGGTGCTGCACCACCTTCTCGCCTATGCGCGAGAAGCCAGCGCTCTTGGCCAGGTAGGGGATGTAGCGGTGCATGTCGCCGTAGACCTCGATGTGCTTCACCACTTCGCCACGATAGGCTTTGAGGCCGCAGTTGAAGTCGTGGAGATTACGGATGCCGCTGACACGGCGGGCCGTGGCGTTGAAGAGCTTGGTGGGGATGGTCTTCGACAGGGGGTCGTAGCGCTTCTGCTTGTAGCCGGACACGAGGTCGTAGCCCTCGGCGGTGATCATGCGGTAAAGCTCGGGAATCTCGTCGG
>CAZNBC010000116.1:0-5221 GCA_964571125.1 uncultured Bacteroides sp. | reverse complement strand
GGGGACCGCCGGCCAAGCCGAGTTTCATGCCGAAGCCCACATTGATTGAGCCGAGGATGATACCGAGCATGATACCTAAGAAAATGGTAATCATGTTAGGCTCGTTGAGGCGCTTCATGGAGTTGCCCAGACGGGTCGCGAGGCGGTCGATGTCGCCGAGGTCGCCCACTACGGTGATACGGTCACCGAGCTGCAGACGCAGCGCAGGCGAGGCAAGGAGGTCCACACCGGCACGGTTGACACGGGTGGCGTTGAGCTGATAGGCCGAGTGGAGACGCAGGCTGCCGAGAGCCACACCGTTGTACTCGGGCTTGGTGATGACGATACGGCGCGAAACCACCTCATTGTTGGTGTCATTCTGCTCCCAGTCCATATCTACCGACGGGCCTATCACAGACTCGAAGCGGTTGACATCCTGCTGGGAGAGCACTATGAATATCTTGTCGCCGGTATGCACTTGGGTTTTCGAGGTCGGGATAACAATCTTGCCGTCGGGGCCCATGAGGCGTGTGATGATGAAGTCACACATAATTATCTGATGGAGCTGAAAGAGGGTCTGACCGTTAATCAGAGGATTGGTCACCTCGATAGAAATCATAGCCGGCTTCTGCTGCGACTTCTCACGCTCCTCCTCTATGGCGCGCACCTCATCTTCGGTCTTGATGCGGAACACTCCCTTAATCAGGAACATGGCACCGATAATGCCTATCACACCCAGAGGATATGCGGCGGCGTAGCCCATAGCCATAAGATTGACCGCCTCGGGGGTGCCTGCCGTCTGCTGTGCGGCAGCCAGGCCGGGGGTGTTGGTCACGGCGCCTGACATGACGCCTACGAGCGCCTCGATATTGGTGTTACCGTCAATGAAATAGATGGCGAGCACGATAAGCACATTGAGCGCGATGCCCAGCACGGCGAGGCCGTTGAGACGCATGCCACCTTTCTTAAACGAAGAGAAGAAACCGGGGCCCACCTGCATACCGATGGAGAAGATAAAGAGTATCAGGCCGAACTCTCTCACGAACTTCAGTACCTCGGGATTGACCACATAACCGAAGTGGCCCATTACAATACCTACGAACAGCACGAATGTCACGCCGAGTGACACACCGGCCAGTCGCAGTTTGCCTAAAAACACGCCCAGAGCTATCACAAAGGAGTAGAGCACGATGGTGTTCGCAAGCTCCATGTGGCCCGGGCCTAACAGATTAATTAACCAGTCCATATTATATATTGAATTGACTATACAGCTCTAATACAATGCAGCTACTCAAATCGCTAAAACATTGTAAATAAGGACTCTATCGTAAAACCTCTGATTTGAGACTGCAAAGTTAGTCATTTCCCGCCATTTTAACCTCGCCCCGCTATGAAAAAGATGCTAACTTTGCAGTTGCGTATGGTGCACCGGACCCAAGCATATAATCGAATCGGACTTTCAGGAGTGCTTTCCAGAGTCATTGTCATAGCGTCACTGCTGCTTCTATGGGGATGTAGCGCAACCCGTCATGTCCCCGAGGGACAGTACCTGGTGGACCACGTAAACATAGAGTTCACCGACAGTACCGACGGTGAGGAGACCGTAAAGGAGAGCGAACTGGTGAATTACTTGCGCCAGACGCCCAACCATAAGGTGTTGGGATTCCTGAAACTACAGCTTGCAACATACAATATGTCGGGGCGCGACTCCTCTAAGTGGTACAACCGGTGGCTTCGCCGTTTGGGCCAGGCTCCGGTGATTTATTCGCCTCAGCTTACCGACATGTCTGAGCGGCAGCTTCAGCTGGCAATGGTCAACCGTGGATTCATGAACGCCACCGTAGAGGTCGACACCATGACAACCGGCAAGAAGAAACTCGATGTGACCTACCGCATAACGCAGGGCAAGCCGCACACAATCAGCTCAATGAGCTACGACATTCCCGACGAGGCCATACGCGAACTGGTGATGAGGGACTCGGCAAGATTTACCCTCCACGCAGGCGACCTCTTCAACCGCGACCGCCTTGACAGTGAGCGCGCCCAGATAACCGAGCGACTGCGCAACCACGGATACTACGGATTTACCAAGGAGTACATCACCTTCTTTGCCGACACGGCCGAAAACTCGCGCGATGTGGCACTCACCCTCACGGTGCGTCCGCCCGAACGTGCCGGAACTACCCACGCCGACTCCACAGCGCGCCATAAGAGCTACCGCATACGCAATGTGATACTTGACACGGACTACTCCCCCGGACAGCCGCTCGACAGCATTATCGCCGGAGCCGTGGACACCACTCTGTATAAGAATCTCATATTCGTCTACGGTCCTGAACGTTATCTTCGTCCCTCGACACTTGAGGAGAAGTGTTTCATACGCCCCGGCGACATCTACAGCACGCGGCGACTCGACCGCACCTACGAGGCATTGTCGCAACTGGGCATACTGAAGTTTATCAACATAGAGATGCGGCCGGTGACCGACATTGACGGCACTGCATGGCTTGACGCATATATATTGATGAACCGCAACAAATTGCAGGGAGTGATATTTGACCTCGAAGGTACCAATTCGGAGGGCGACCTCGGATTCGGACTCGGACTTACCTATCAGTACCGCAATCTCGGCCAACGCTCCAACCTCCTGACCACCAAGCTGCGTATGAACTACGAGAGCCTGTCGGGCAATCTTTCGGACCTCGTCAACGACCGCTACACGGAGTATGCCGCCGAGGTGGGTATTACCTTCCCGCAATTTCTTTTCCCGTTCCTGAAGCGCTCATTCACGCAGCGCATCAAGGCCACCACCGAGTTGGCCCTGTCGGGCAACTATCAGGAACGCCCCGAGTACACCCGCATTATAGCCGGAGCGGCATGGAAATATCGTTGGAACCGCCTCAACAACAATGAGCGGCGCACTTTCGACCTCCTCGACATCAGCTATGTATATCTCCCCGAGAGTACGCTCGATTTCCTCAATCAGATAGCCCCCTCCAATCCCCTGCTACGCTATAGCTATGAGGACCACTTCATTATGCGTGCGGGATATACATACTACCGCACCAACCGTCGTGCGCCCACGGCTGGGACGATGCGGCCTATGACCATACAACCCACGGTCTACAGCCTGCGACTGGCCGGCGAAACTGCCGGAAACATCCTCTACGCCTTCTCGCATCTCACGGGACAGCGCAAGAGCGACGAGGTCTACAAGGTGTTCGGCATAGCCTACTCGCAGTATGTCAAGGCCGAGGCTGACTACATGCTGGCGCGCAACTTCACCGACCGCCATTCACTGGCGTTCCATGTCGGTGGCGGCATAGGCTACCCCTACGGCAACTCGCGCGTGCTCCCCTTCGAGAAGCGTTTCTATGCCGGAGGTGCCAACGGAGTGAGAGGCTGGGGTGTGCGCACGCTCGGCCCGGGATGCTACGACGCACGCAACTCGGTGATAGACTTTATCAACCAGTGCGGCGATATTCGCCTGGACCTCAGCGCCGAGTATCGTATGAAGCTCTTCTGGGTGTTTGAGGGCGCATTGTTTGTTGATGCAGGCAATATCTGGACCATCCACAACTACGAAAATCAGCCCGGAGGCGAGTTCCACTTCAACACCTTCTGGAAACAGATAGCCCTATCCTACGGCGCGGGGCTGCGACTTGATTTCACATACTTCCTGCTGAGGTTCGACCTCGGTGTAAAGGCCCACAACCCGGCTATGGGTCAGGAGAAATGGCCGATAATACACCCGCGATGGGGCCGCGACACTACCTTCCACTTTGCCGTGGGTTACCCTTTCTGACTCCCGGGTGTTATATACTATTACTTACACTACCTGACATGAAAAAACTCGTTATATTTGACCTTGACGGCACACTGCTGAACACCATCGACGACCTCGGCACAGCCGCTAACCACGCACTGATATCATGCGGTTTTCCTCCTCACCCCATCACCGCCTACCCTTATTTCGTGGGCAACGGCATCACGCGCCTTCTGGAGCGTGTGCTCCCCGAAGACCATCGTGACACAGCATCCGTAGAAGTGGCCCGCAAGTACTTCATGGAGTACTACGACCAGCATCTCACGACCCTCACCAAGCCATACCCAGGCATCACCGAACTGCTGCGCGACCTGAGAGCCAACGATATAAATATCGCCGTAGCCTCCAATAAGTATCAGGCCGCGGTAGAGACCCTCATAAACCATTTCTTCGGCGACCTCACATGGGCTGCCGTAGAGGGTAACAAGGAAGATTACCCCGTAAAGCCCGACCCCTCCATCGTGTTCGACATACTTGGCAAGTGCCCTACACCGAAGTCGGATGTGCTATATGTGGGCGACTCCGGAGTTGACATGGAGACCGCCCGCCGCGCCTGTGTCGAATCCGTGGGCGTTACTTGGGGCTTCCGTCCCGCCGCAGAGCTGCGCCGTTATTACGCCGACAATATCGTGTCATCGCCCTCAGAAATCTACGCTCTGTCATGCCGATAATCCCTATAGAGTCCCTCACCCATCCCGGTCTGGAGGTATTCGCCACCCTGACCGAAGCCCAGTTGCGCAACAATCTTGAACCCGAGAAGGGCATATTCATAGCCGAAAGTCCCAAGGTGATCCACGTGGCCCTTAATGCCGGCTACGAACCCCTGGCGCTGCTGTGCGAGGAGCGTCATATCACCGGCGATGCCGCGGCCATCATTGCCGCACACCCCGAGATGCCCGTCTACACCGGGCCGCGCACCCTGTTGGCCTCACTCACCGGCTACACCCTCACCCGCGGAGTGCTCTGCGCCATGCGGCGTCCCGCACCCCGCAGCGTGGAGGAAGTATGCCGAGATGCACGGCGCATCGTGGTCATTGCCGGAGTGGTTGACACCACCAACATCGGGGCCATATTCCGCTCGGCCGCCGCACTGGGCATTGATGGCGTGCTGCTCACCCCCGACTCCTGCGACCCACTCAACCGACGTGCCGTGCGCGTATCCATGGGGTCAGTATTCCTCGTACCCTGGACATGGCTTCAAGCCCCCATAAGCTCACTCCACGAGCTGGGCTTCACCACCGTAGCCATGGCGCTGAAAGACGACTCCGTAAGCCTCGACGACCCCATCCTCACCACCTTCCCCCGCCTCGCCATCATCATGGGCACCGAGGGTGACGGCCTCCCCGACCACATCATTGACTCTGCCGACTACACCGTGCGCATACCCATGGCCCACGGCGTCGACTCCCTCAACGT
>CAZNBC010000115.1:0-5250 GCA_964571125.1 uncultured Bacteroides sp. | reverse complement strand
ATGCAGAATCCCGGAAAATTCATACTTGCTGCCGATGAGTTCCGTAGCAGAATCTTATCAATGCCTCGTAATCCAAGTATTATAAGATTATTCCGTCATCCGAAACTATCTGAAAATGCCGGATATGGCATTGACAAAATATTAGGTTGGGAAAAACTTACAGGCAAGACGGTTACGTTTGAAAGCAATATGCTAATTTCTACTGTCACTTATCCATTAGTAACCGATAAAGATTCTACAGCCAACAGTGATAATGATAATTTATCTACCCGTGAACGACTCATAGCACTCATCAGAGAAAATCCTCATATAACCCGAGCCTCTATGTCGGAAAAACTTGCAATCTCACCATCTAACGTTCAGTACCATCTTGAAAGATTAAAGTCAGAAGGTATTGTCTCACGTGTAGGTTCTGCAAGGTTCGGAGAATGGAGACTTCTTGATGAGTCAGATATAGGTCAGATATAGGTCAGATATAGGTCAGATATTAGGTCAGATATAGGTCAATAGTAGGTCAAATAATAGGTCAATAGTAGGTCAAATCTTATGAAATCGGACAGAAATATGACTCTCTTCAGTAGTTTTTGGCGCTTCGCAGTGCCTGTAGCAGTTATTGCGCTTGTCTTCATAGGCTCCGCTTGTGGCGGCGCCGCCGAAACCGAGAACGCGATACGCGATGCGGAAATGGCTTTGGCCAACGGGGATATGGAGGTGGCTACAAGCGTGGCCGACCATATCACCAACTCTTCCGCTGACGCCTCGAATCTGTCGGCCACTCAGCTGGCGCGACTGAGCATCGTATACGCGCAGCTCGCCGAGTTCAGCAACGACGACACCAATACGGCCGTGGCTGTCAACTACTGCCGCGCGGCCCTGAAGGAGAATGCCGACTCCACCGAGGCATACTACAGTCAGTTGCCCCCCGATCAGGTGGGCTACGCACGGGCACTCATGCTGATAGTGCAGAATATCGAAAATCCACGCGACATATCCGAGAGCATCGAGCCTGACTCAATGGCCTTCGTAAACGACCCGACTTTCGCTTCAGACTCCACAAGCATTTAACTCCCTGCGCCATGAACGACTGGAAAGACCTTCTCAAATCAATGGCCGACAGTATGGAGCCGGCGGAGGAACAAACCACGGCGGCTTCAGAAGCGCCGTCGGCCCCGGAGGCCACTCCGCCCCGCCGCGGCACACTCCATATAGTGACCGAGCGCAAGGGACGCGGAGGCAAGACGGCTACCATCATCTGCGATTTCCCCGAAGAGATGCCCGATGACGAAATCGCCGCTTTGGCCACGCGCCTCAAGCAGAAACTCGGAACGGGAGGTTCGGCCCGTGGCGGAGAGATACTGATACAGGGTGAGCGCAAGGCCGACGTGGCCCGTCTGCTCACTCAGGAGGGATGGAAAGTCAAGGGAGTGTAACCGTTAGCCACGCTTCGCTATGCTGTCAGTCTACAGAGCTTCGGCAGGGTCGGGCAAGACCTATACCCTGGCATATCAATACATAAGGCTGCTTCTCGGGACCGAAGACCCCGACACAGGCACACCGCGGCTCTACAAGGGGGGCGACCGTCACCGCTCGATACTCGCCATAACCTTTACAAACAAGGCTACGGACGAGATGAAGCGCCGCATACTCCACGAGCTGGCCGTGCTGGCGGGCATGGAAAGAGGATGGCAGAAGCCGAGTCCTTACCTCAAACGTCTCACCGATTTCTATCACGCCACTCCCGAGCAGATAGCACGGAGCGCCGGAGAGGCTTTGCTGCATCTGCTCTTTGACTTCAACTATTTTCAGGTAAGCACCATAGATGCCTTCTTCCAGATGATACTCCGCACATTCGCCCGCGAGGCGGAGCTGACAGGCAACTATGAGCTGGAACTTGACTCGAAGTATGCCGTGAAGATGGGTGTGGACGAGCTGCTCAACTCCGTCAACCGCGACGAGGACTCTCCCGCATCACGCCGTGTGGTGAAGTGGATATCCGACTATCTGCTCAGGGAGATGAACGAAGGACGATTCAGCAATCTGTTTGACCGCTCAAACAATTTCTACCATGTGTTCGTCGACTTCATCAACGACATCTCCGACGAAACATTCGCCTGTAACTACAAGCCCTTCATGGAGTATCTGTCAGACCCCGACAGGCTCACACGCTTTCAGGCCGGGCTCTACGCCATTATCGAACAGCGCCGCAAGGAGGCTGCCGCCGCCGTTACGGCCGCTCTGGAAGCCAAGGAGCGGAGCACCTGCGGGATTCCCTATAACCGGTTCCTTTATCCGGCCCTGACAAAATGGCTGGCTAACGGAGGTGCTGTCGCCGCAACCGGCACGGTGGGGAAGGTGGCGGACAGTATCGAGGAGGCTTATACCGCAGCGGGCAAGAAGCAGCGGGCCGGGGGAAACTACGATGCCGCACTGGAAGCGCTGACACACACCGCCTGCCATATGGTCAAGGCATACGATACGGAGATACCCATCCTCCGCGCCACGGCCAAGAATCTCTTCGTGCTCGGACTGCTCGAGAGGGTCTATACCTTCATCACCGACTATCGCGCGGAGAACAATACGCTGCTGCTCAGCGATACCAATTCGCTGCTCCACGACATCATAGGCAAAGATGACACGCCTTTCGTGTACGAAAGGGTCGGGGTGTGGTTTCATAATTTTCTTATCGACGAGTTTCAGGACACGAGCAGCCTGCAGTGGGCCAATCTGCAGCCACTGCTTGCCCAGGGTCTGAGCTTCGGCCACTCCAGCCTCATCATCGGCGACGAGAAGCAGTGTATCTACCGCTTCCGCGATTCCGACCCGACGC
The DNA here is from genome assembly GCA_964571125.1 of uncultured Bacteroides sp. Classification (GTDB taxonomy): domain Bacteria; phylum Bacteroidota; class Bacteroidia; order Bacteroidales; family Muribaculaceae; genus Paramuribaculum. Next base: position 2,423 of record CAZNBC010000115.1, on the reverse strand, counting down.
TGCTCGGCAGCGAGGTGACGCAACAGTTCGCCGCCTATCTTGCGCCGCCCTCGGAGGCTGACGACAAGGGCAATAACAACTGGCGCAGCTCGCGTGACGTGGTGCGGTTCAATAACGAGCTGTTCGCCAACGTGGCTCATCTGTGCGGATTTGACGACATTTATGCCAACGTGGAGCAGCAGATATCTCCCGAGCGCGATGCGCCCCGGGGGTACGTGAAGGTGAGATACGCCGAGACCGGGAAAGATGACGATTCCGGCGCGCTGGCCCTTAAGATACTCGGCGACGACATAGACCGTCAGTTGCGTTCGGGCTATACCCCCGGCCGAATAGCCATACTCACGCGCTGGCGTTCGGAGGCGGCGAGTTGCATAGAGTATCTTGAGAGGAGGCTTCAGGAGGCCGACGGATTCTGCCGGCGGTTCCGTGTGATTTCCGACGATGCGATGCTGCTGGCCACCTCTCCGGCTGTGAGGCTGATAGTCAGCGTGCTGCGGTTTACTGACAATACCGCCCTGAAGCGGGCCGACGCCAAGGCCAAGGAAGACAGAAAGACCAAGGGAGCGACAGCCACCCTGGCCAACAGATTTGAATACATCTCCTCCATCGGCACGGATGTGTCGCAGGCCCTGACCGAGGCCCTGAGATGGATGGAACATGACCGTGAGGAGGAAGAGAAGGATAACCGTGACGATGCTGACGACTGTTACCACGACCTTGACGATGCCTCACTCACAGGGAGTCATGCCTCGCTGTCATCGCTTGTGGACTATATAATAGAGCGGTATCTGCGGGCACAGACGCGACGGGACGAGAATATGTATATCTCAGCCTTTCAGGATGTGGTGCTCGACTACTCCCACCGCAGCGGCAACGACCTCCACGGCTTTCTCGCGTGGTGGGACGCCAATCGCCAGCGCCTCACGGTAAGCGCTCCCGAGGAGAACGATGCCATAAGGGTGATGACCATACACAAGTCCAAGGGACTGGAATTCGATTGCGTGCATATCCCGTTCGGTGACTGGGCCCTGACCTCACAGAAGGGCTACGAGTGGTTCATCCCCTCGGGGCTTGACGGCTATCCGCAGATCAACGCCGAAGATATTCCACCGCTGCTACCCTTCAAGCCGCGCGACATGGAGGGCACAGCCTACGAGCCGCAATACCGAGCGCTCATGCAGGAACAGCGCCTTGACGAACTTAACGTGATGTACGTGGCCTTTACCCGCGCGGTCGACGAACTGTGTGTGACCTTTACCGGTAAGGCTACGCGGGCCGACATGAAGTCGACCGGCGACCTTCTCCGCACCCTTTCATCGCAGGCCGGGCCTGATGACTCGGGATGGACCTACGAGATGGGTGAGCCTACCACCGCACGCGAGGCCAGACGACAAAAGCTCACGGCCCTTGACCCTACGGAGCAGATACCCATGGTTCCCTACCGCTCGTTTCCGCGACAGGATCTGTGGGAAAACACACGCCTCGAAACCCTCCCCGAACTGCTTGAGGGGCGTCCCCGCGAGCGCGGACTCGTGCTCCACGCTGTCATGTCGCGCATCAGCTCCTCAGGTGATCTCCACGGCGTCATCATGCGCCTGGTGCGTCAGGGACGCATGCGTTCCTCCGAGGCCGAGGAGGTGGAGAGTCACCTCAGCCACGCCCTTGACACAGTGCGCGACATGGGATGGTTTGACGGCGCGGCCCGTGCGATATGCGAGCGCGAGATAGTGCTCCCCTCGGGCGATACCCGCCGCCCCGACAGAGTCGTGTGGACCGCCGGAGGCACCGTCGATATCATAGACTACAAATTCGGTCAGGAAGATGACGCGAAATACAGCGCCCAGGTACGCCGCTACATGTCGCTCATACGCCGCCTGGGCCACACCCCCGTCCGCGGCTTCATCTGGTACATCGACCGCAACAAAATAGTGCCGGTAGAGTAACCGCCCTCTCCCCACCCTTCCACACACACTGGCAACCGTCATATGAAACCGTAAAAATGCGCGAGGCAGCGCCGTAGGGTACGGCACTGCCTCGCGTATGGGATGGAATCTCCGAGGGCTATCAAGCGCCCCCGGGGTAGGGAGTGTGTTATTCGGTGGGAAGACCGGCCTGAATCTGAGCGCGACGGAGATACTTCTCCATATCGATCTGAGCGGCCTGACCGTAGCCGGGGTAGAGGTCGATAATCTCCTGATAGAGCTTGGCCTCAGCGGCATAGTTGCCGAGTTCGCGTTCTACAGTAGCCTCCTTCATGAGGAAGAAAGGAGTGTAGTTGGGATTATTGTCAGAAATAGAAGCAGCCTTACGGAAGCAGTCAAGAGCCTGGTAATACTGCTGGAGGTTGACGTAGCAGTCACCTTCGAGCGACTTGGAGGCGGCACCGATGATGCTCTCCGAGGGAGAATACTTCTTGAGGTAAT
>CAZNBC010000114.1:0-5253 GCA_964571125.1 uncultured Bacteroides sp. | reverse complement strand
TTGGGGATGTTGACGCTGAGGAAGTAAAGGCCTGCACCTTTAGCCGGGATACCAATGTTGGCACCGTCGATTGAAAGGGTGTTTGGTTCATTTCCGAGACCCCAGTTCAGGGGTGACCAATCAGGATACTGGGCAGTAAATTTGAATTCTCCGCCGATATAGCGAAGGCCCTTGTATTCCTTGAAGTCTTCAGAGTAGAGCATCTGGGTGTCAGGAGAGTTGTTCCAGCCATTGTCGGCACCGGGAGTATAGAGATAGCTGAAGGCATTGCTGATCTCGTAGGTGAGGTCAAGCATATTGACCGTGATCTTCTGAGTACCGGCCACGTTGACTACGCCAAACATTCCCCCTTTGGAGAGGTTGCCGTTGCGGTCGCTTGCAGAGCCTGTGTCAGACACACCGTAGAAATTCTCGGGAGTCATGCTCTCCACGACAGATTCGGGAATGATGTACCATTCGAGGCCACCTGCAGTCACTTCGTCGGAAGTAACGGAGAATACAGCTGAGAAGGTGGGGTCATCATACTGATGAGCATCGCTATGGTCCATCTTGACGGGAGCGTATGCCTGATTGATGTCGGGATTATAGGCGTAGAAGTAATAAGCGCTCTCAATGGGGAGCTTGAGGTCAACGGGAGTTACGTTGAGCTTCTTGGTAGCATACCAGAAGTCATCGCCTCCGATGCGGCTCTTCTGTGAGCCCATTACTACGTAGACGGCGAAGCGCACCCAGTTGTCCTTAGCGTAAGGAGCCTTGCCAAACATTGATACGAAGTCGTCTTCCCACTGTTGGCACTGCACAGCGTTGTCGGCGTTGACGGTGATGCTGCGGGCGTTGTTGAAGTTTTCATTGTCAGCAACTTGCATTACATACTCAATCTCAGCGCCTGCGGGGAGATTTTCAGCGCTCACAAGAGTGATTACCGGTATGTCCTGAGCGATGTAGTTGTTGAGGTTGATTGACTCACCCTTCAGGGCATTGCCGAAGTCAAGGGTGATGCCGTTTGCCTCCATGATGGCTTCCTGCGGATTCTCCTGAGCGATACCGAGAGTAGAGGTATCATCGCAGGCAGTGAATCCAAGAGCCAGAAGGGAAGCTAAAAATATTCCGATTTTTTTCATGAGATGAATCAAAAGAATTGAGGGTGACGGGGCGGCAGAACCGTGGGCTTTACCGCCCTGTCACAAATTAATATTATTCTGCGGGTTTGAATTCTACTGTCATCTGTTTGAGGTTGACAGTCATCTCCATAGGACCACCGGGCCAGTTGGTGATATTCCAGTTACCCTTACCCCATACGCATGAGCCGCTGTAGATGTTCTGAGCATTGACAGCTACTTCATTGTTGGAGTCAACGCCGGCAGCGCCTATTGAGGGAGCCTGATTGTCGGAGCCCCATCCTTCGAGAGCGTTGTAGAAACGGAATCCGGAGGAAGCATCTTCAGAGGTGAGTGTGAATACACCCTTATAGATTTTGCTGTCAACTTCAGTCTCTACAAGCTGCCAGTCGGCATAATGATCTGCATTGCCGGCTGAGGGCTCTTTCCATCCTGAAACTGAACCTACGAGATAAAGCACGCCGGGCACTTTGACTGCCAAATAGGGGGAAACCTGCTTGAGCTCGATCACATTTGAATAGATAGAGCTATATTCGGCATTCGGAACCCATGCATGTACACGCACGAATACAGGGACCGGATCGTAAGTGAATCGGCCGTTGTCCGGAGTATAATCATAGAGCTTGCATACGGCAAGGCAGAGTTCTTCGCCTGATACGTTCATGCGTGCGCTGGTATAGATTGTCTCAAGAGTCTCATAGACTTCAAAATCAGCGGTATTGGAGACTTCCACCTGATAGTCGGGTACAGTGCCGAGGCCGTAATTGGGCTGTGATACTGTAAGCTCGAGGGTATTAGTGGAGTTACCGTCTTCATCTTCGCGGAATTCATAGAGCTGGTTGGCCATAGGGGGCACGTTGAGCACGAACTCGGTAGGCTTCTCAAGGCGCGGATGATTATCGCGCTTGCAGCTTGAGAATGAGGTCATGACAGCGATTACTGCCAGCAGGATTGATATCTTTTTCATTTTAAGAATTCGTAAATTGGATTAAAAATGAGTTGTCTATCAATATCCGGGGTTCTGCTTCATTGAAGAGCCGTAAGTGGCGAGCACGTCGGCAGGGATAGGATAGAGATTGTAGTGAGAGGGGAAAGCTGTACCGTTTTGTACGCCGCCTTTCCATGCCCAGGTGTATCCGGAGATAAACTTGTCATGGCGGATGAGGTCAGTGCGTCGGTTAAGCTCCCAGTATAGCTCGCGTGCGCGCTCGTCAAGGAGGTTGGCGAGAGTGAGATCGGAACCGGTCCAGGCCTTCACTCCGGCGCGGCTGCGGAGATAGTTGACATAGCGGAGGGCATCACTTTGATTGCCGGCACCGTGGAGAGCGCACTCGGCGGCGGTGAGATAAACCTCTGCAAGGCGGATCACGGGCACGTTGGTGTCATGCCAGTAGGTGCAGTTAGGTACTGAAGCCTGATATACAACTTCTCCATTGCGGATGGAGTCGCCTGAATTGTTCCAGTTTTTCAGCTTGGTGAGGGTGTGGACGCCGGCGCGGTTAAGACCGTTCTGCGGATCTTGCCATTTCGGCATTGTGCCGTCAGCCTCACACTGAAGCGCTGTAAATTTGATACAGGGGTAGCCTGAACCGTACTGATTGTAGGGCACGGCAGTTGAAGTGAAGCCGGCTTTCTCTGTCTGCCAAAGATAAGTACGGCCGTCGCGAGATTCGCCGCCTGCAAAGTCAAATTTTGCGGTGAGTTCAGGACGAGCAAACATACAACCCCAACCGTCGGAAGAGCCAAACCAGTAAGTATCCATAAATCCTGCGGTAGGATTGTAGATGTCGGCAGCCATAGCTTTGAGGGCACCGTTGATCAGGAAAGTGGCGCCACCATAGGGCTCGGTATAGGTGTTATGCTGAGGTATTGCCCAAAGTATCTCATTTTGTGAAGGATCGCCTCCGCCGGGGGTAAACATCTTGTTGGTAGCGCAGAAGAGTGAGAGATAGTCTTTAGCAAGACCTGACTGCTCAAATCCGCTGCCCTGATGGCGAGAGATGATATTCTGGCAGTGAGCCCAGCACTTATCCCACTGTGCAGTACCGGTATAGACCTCTGCGTTGAGGTAGTACTTGGTGAGGAGTGCTTCTACAGCATCTTTGCCGATACGGCCCCATACAGGAGTAGTGTCGGGGAATTTTGCAAGTACATCTTCGAGGTCGGCAGTCACATTGTCAAAGAGTTCTTTGCGGGTCATCTGCTGAGGCACTTCGCCGTACTTCATATTGTCCCAAGCATATACAGCATTACCAAAGAGGTCAATCACATAGTAGTAGCTCAAGTCGCGAAGTGCGCGAGCCTCAAGACGGAACTGGTCAATCTCTTTCTGAGTGGCAGCGTCCACGTTGATACCATTGTCGGAAAGACCGGATGGAGTGGTGAGACGAAGGAACTCATTGCAGACTGCGATATGTGTGTAAAGACGTGAATAAGTACCGAAGATAGCCACATTGGCTGATCCCCATGTGCCCCAGCGCATCTCATCTACACCACCGTCGTCATACATCCACAGACATTCGTCGGTAGGAAACTCTTCGAGCATGAAGAGGGCACGGGTGTATTGAGAAGTACCGCCGTCGAGACCTTTAATATCAGCATCTCCATTAGGACCGTACTGACCGGAGACAGCGAGCGAAGAATAGCATTTTGCCATAGCTCCGCCGATATATTCCTTCGGATTCTCATTGAAGGTAGTGGGCTGTGTAGAGCTTGGGTCTTTGGGAAGCTGGTCGAGATCGCCGACACAAGAGGTCATCCCCATTGCTGCAAGCACTGCGGCGCCCATAAATATTTTATTTATTGATTTCATAAAATTTCTATTTACGGATACTGAGATTTAGAATGTAGCCACTACGCCGAGAGTGAAAGTGACGGGACGTGGATATACATCGTTGTCGATACCGTCAAATACTTCGGGGTCAATACCTTTGTAGCGGGTGATAACGAATGGATTCTGCACGGCACCGTAAAGACGGAGACGGAGATTGTTGTTGATCAGATTTTCCCAGGTGTAGCCCAGAGTGATATTGTCGCAGCGTACGAAGCCGGCATTTTCAAGGAAGTAGTCGGAATAGTAGTTCTGACCTTCGAAGTATACGTCGGCGTCAAGCATATTGCGGAGTACTGAGTTGCTCCAAGTGCCGCTCTTATATGTGTGGGAAGCACGCGGACGGTTGTAGACGTAGTTGCCGATATTGGCACGCAGTGAGAAGCTGAGATCCCAGCCGCGGAATGTAAATGAGTTGTTCCATGACATGGTCACCTTCGGGTCGCGGCTATGACGGAATACGAGGTCGTCCTGGTTGATCTGGCCGTCGCCGTTCTGATCCACGTAGCATCCTTCGATGGGCTTGCCTTGCTGGTCATATACCTGTTCGTAGAGCAGGAAGGTATAAGCCGGATAGCCTACTTTGTGAGCCATACCTGTAGTACCGGTTGCTCCAAGAGATCCGCCGGTAGTGACGTAAGAATTGGGATCGTTGGTATTGTTGAGCTTAGTGATCTTATTCTTGTTCCATGCCACGTTGAATCCTGTATTCCAAGTGAAGTCGGGAGTATCAATCGGGCGAGCTGTGATTGTAGCTTCAAGACCTACATTGCGGAGAGAACCGATGTTCTGGTCAAGCATATTGGTAGTGGCTGAGCCGGGTGCTACTGTCACGAAAGAGATAAGGTCGGTAGTATTACGGAGATACCAGTCAAGAGCTACAGTGAGGCGATTATTCCACCATCCCATGTCAACACCGACATTCCAGGTAGTGGTAGTCTCCCATTTCAGATTTGGATTGTAGCCGGAAGGATAATAAGTAAGACCTACAACCTGACCTTCGGAATTTACATACTGTCCGGTATACATATTAGGATAGTATGAGCCTTGCTCTGAAGTGACGTAAACAGGGATGTAAGGGAAGTATCCGCCGAATGACTGCTGACCGGTCTGACCCCAGCCGAGACGAAGCTTAAATTCGTTCATGTTCTGGCGAGCGCTTTCCATGAAGGGCATATTGTTGATCTTCCAGCCAAGGGCTACAGAGGGGAAGAGACCCCAACGGTTGTCTTTTGAGAAGCGTGAAGTACCGTCGTCACGAAGTGTGAAGGTAAGCAGATATGTATCGCGGAATACGTAGTTGAG
>CAZNBC010000113.1:4059-5278 GCA_964571125.1 uncultured Bacteroides sp. | reverse complement strand
GCCGATTGAGCATCGGCGGCCTGTCGGGCGTTTGGTTTATTTACTTCGTTAGTAGAGGGAGGGGGCGCAGAGGTCGCGGAGAAGGTCGGCGTAGCGGGCGGCGACAGCCTCGGCGAAGCGGCGACCCTTTTCTGGGGTGGCGAGTGCGGGGTTACCGACGCCGGTGTCGTCGCTGATACGGTTCCAGTTGCGGGGCACCCATGCCACTCCGTCGCGCAGGGTCTCGGCGGCGAATGTGCGTGAATGGCCGTCACCGGCTTCCTCAAGCCGCACCAGCTCGGGATGGTAGTACATCATCACGGAGGTCTCCAATTCATCGGCATGGTCACCGGGGTCATCGAAATAGTCCTTGCCGCGGCATACCTTGAACCATTCGGAAGAAGCTATGAGCATATCGGGCAGCGTAACGCAGAGGTCGCGTATCATAGACTTGAACGTATTGCCGCCGTGGCCATTGATAATTACGAGGCGTTTTATACCCTGATGATACAGACTCTCGGCGATGTCGGTCAGTATGGCCTTCTGAGTCTCATAGCGGGTATGCACGCAGAAGGGCTGCTCCCTCTGACCGGGATTCTGCTGACCCATGGTGACGGGGGGCATTACCATGGCCATAATGCCATACTTCTCCTTAGCCAGACGGGCCGCATCCACGGCAATGTCGTGCGACAGTATGCAGTCGGTCAAGTAAGGGAGGTGAAGATTGTGAGGCTCGGTAGCGCCCCAGGGCAGGATGGCTATGTCGTAGTCGTAGCGGCGGGCAGTGCCGAGATTTGATATGGAGAGGTCAAATGCTTTATTATCCATAGAGTTACAGATTATTAATGAGAGTGGTCTGATTGGAGCGGATACGTGGCTTAAGCTCACCGCCGTACACTACCATAGCTCCGTCAGGGAGGGTCAGCAGGGTAGCTCCGGCACGTGCCAGCTCTGCATCCTCAGGGCCTCGCCTCCACTCCCCTGCCACGGGGTCGAAAATATAGAGCGAGGGATTGAAGCGATACCATTCGTTGGGGTGCATCAGATAGTCGGGAGCCTGATTGCGCAGCGCTTCGAGGAACACATCCTTATTTACACCACCAATGGCGGCAAAGCGTCCGTCGGGAAGCACGGTCATGGCACCTCCACCGAGTGAAACAGCCTCACCCGAAGCATTGCGGGGGCCGGCGACAACGGCCCATTTGCCATTCTTGGGAGTGTATTTCAGGCCCTCCGTGTC
>CAZNBC010000113.1:0-4049 GCA_964571125.1 uncultured Bacteroides sp. | reverse complement strand
ATGACAGGCTGCACACGAGGATTGCCGGGGAAGTCCCGTAGCTTCTTCCAACCGCCATCAAGCACATCAAGGTCGAGTACATACATTGACCGTGAGGGAACACCATTGACATTACCACCGGCCACATATACCTTGCTTCCGGCACGACATGCCGCCATATTGTCAATGGCAACGGGGAGTGAGGGCATCTTCTCAAACTTCACGGGATCGAGGCGCAGGAGCTCTACATCGCTCAAGGGCGCGCCATCGCTACCGGTGCCTCCGATAAGAAGAACGGCTGAGGAAGAATTGCCGGCCACACCTGCGGGAACGCTTACTGCAACACCGTAGGCTTTAGCCTCATCCATAGCCCCGACAAGCTCCCACTTGAAACCATCGCCATCAGGACGACCTGTGTAGACACCCTTATAGAAGCGTTTTGAGGCGCCCGGACCGAGCGGGTCAAGCGTGGGGAAATTGCATCCTCCGGCCACCACGGCGAGTCCGTCGATTACACCTCCGTAGGCTGCCGAAACTCCATATTCGATGCCGGCCTCAGGTTCAAACATTTCGAGATTTCCAACCTCCATCTTGAAAGTGGAAGCAGGAAGATTGTCACCGTTCACCAGGTTGGCGTCGGTGAAAGGCTGCCATCCGTAACGGACGTAGCGGGGTGATGGAATATCCATATTGTAAACTTTTATACGATTATCAGGTAAAATTTCTGCCTTAGCGGGATGATAGAGGCCGTCCGTGGCCGCTACCTCGAAAGTAGTCAGGACATCGCCCGACGAGGGGTGCATCCCTTCGGCATTGTTGAAAGTGAGATATATAGCTCCGTCAGCCGACAGTGCGGCCACAGGCTCGGGACCGGATGGAGTCAAACCGGTGAAACCATAGAGACGGTTGAGGGCCTGACGTGCAAGTCTCTCACCCACTGGACGCTTGTTGCGGGGATGCACGTCGCGCTCGTCACCGTAGTCCATGCTGACAGCCATAGCCGTGTTAGGTATGCGGGCTGCGAGCTGGCGCTGACGGTCACGGAAGTCAGGCCACGACGGACGGTTGATACCGCTGAGCTGCACGAAGTAGAACGGCATGTCAGAATCGGCCAACTCCGTACGCCAACTATCCACAAGGCTCTCAAACAACTGGTCATGCAGCATAGGATTGTGAGCGTTCGACTCACCCTGATACCAGATGACACCTTTCAGGGGATAGCCTCCGAGCGGACGGATACCGCTGGCGAACAGATAACCCGGCTCATATGGATGGCGATGGGTATAATTCTTTCCGCCCATATTTACAGCGGCGCGTCCCTGCGCCCAAGGTTGCAGATAGTCATTATTGAGCCAATCGACTGAGGCCTCAGCCATATCGCGGTCAAGAGTCGCCATATCTATCCACGATTCCGTGGTAGCTCCTCCGACGGCATTGACGATGACACCCACAGGCACATCTATGCTGTCGCGCAGCATCTTGGCGAAGTAGTAGGCAACGGCCGACATATCCTGTACGGTTCCGGGGCGTGACGTAGACCACGCGGCAGGACGGTAATAGCGCAAGTCATTGACCTGTGTACGCTCCTCGTCAGCCCACTCGGCATCGTTGGTTTCAACAATGCCCTTCATGTCAAAAAACCTCAGGCGCGAATCCGGAGCAACGGATTTTGCCTCCTCGGCCCCGGTGCCTTCACGCACCATAAAGGCCATGTTGCTCTGTCCGCTTGCCAGCCACACCTCGCCGGCCAGTATGTCGCGGATAGTGATTGTTGTGTCACTGTCGCTGACCGTCATCTCGTAGGGTCCTACGGCTGTGAGCGGAGCCGTAGTGACGGCCCACTGTCCACGGTTGTCAGCCTTGGTTCGATAGGTGTGCGAGTCAAGTTTCAGAGCTACGGGTGCTCCCGCATTAGCCGTACCGGAGATTTTCAGGGGACGGTTGCGCTGCATCACCATGGAATCAGTGTACACCAGCGGCAGTTTCAGTCCGCCGTAGTTGCCCGTCAGACCGCTGTAAACAGTCGAAGCAAGTATCTCGGCACCCTTTTCGTTGGGATGCACGGCGTCACTGAACAGATTTGGATAGTCACGCAACGGAGCATCAAAGTCAATAAGCTCCACCCCGGTGGCCTTGGCCACATTCTCTATCGCATCCTGAATCAGTAGGCGCCAGTAGCGAGTGCCGCTACGGAAACGGCGGTGGCGGGCGGTGAGAGGAGTCAGACGTGCTATGATGACCCTTACGTCGGGATTAATCTCACGGTAGGAATTGATAAGGGACACATAGTCGCTGACAAACTCATCGCTATAGTGAGGCCAGTTGCGCGGGTCGGTATCATTGACGCCGAGATGTATCACCACGATGTCAGGCGCGAATTCCTTCGAAGCCGCATACTCGGGAGTGCGCACGTAGGGATTATGTCCTTTGCTCAGCAGTGTGGCGCCTGAATGGCCGAAGCTTCCCACCTCATAGCCCTCTCCAAGATGCTTCTGCAGTACCGACGGGTATGACTGGGTGGCCCGGTCGGGAAGACCGTATCCATAGGTGATGCTGTTGCCTACACACGCCACCCTTACCGGACGGTCTGACGCACCCGGCTCCGTTTTGGCGGGAGCAGCGACGGCTGTCATGACCGCAGGAAGGAAAAAGGCGCTGAAGATACCCCGCAGCGCCTTTTCAAAATGTCTATTTTTTAAGTATCTCATTGATAAGCATGGATGATTTAATCATCATTCGCGGTATATGGAAGGGGCCCTTGAAGAGGTTACCCTTGGCGGGCTGAGCCACCGAACCGTCACGATGGAGATATCCGAACCACTCACCGTAGACAGGATCGGGCAGATACTCATAGGCCCAGTCGTTGACCAGACGATGCATCTCGATATAGTGCTCGTTACCTGTGGCGAGATAAGCGTAGAGGGTCGCGATTATGCCCTCAGTCTGAGGCCACCAGAACTTCATGTCCTGCGAATAGTCCTGTGCGGGGAATCCCTTGCAGTCCTTGAAATTGATGATGCCGCCGAACTCTTCGTCCCAGCCCCATTCCCAGCTCCAGTCGAGAATCTGCAGGGCCATGTCGGTGAGTTCCTTGTCCCAGCCGCGGTAGCAGCTCTCCTCGAGCAGGAACCATGCAGTCTCTATACAGTGGCCGGGATTGATGGTACGTCCGGCGATGGTGTCAATCAGCTTACCGTCGGGGGTCACCATCTCCAGCAGAGCCTTATACTCGGGGTGGAGGAAGTAACGGCGTATGGCGTCGATAGACTGCTGTATCTGCTCGTCAAGGCAGGGGTCGGAGATAGCCTCGCGTATGCGTGCGGCGGTATTGATGAGAATCATCGTCACGGAGTGACCGATGGCCTGCTGTGCGGGCTCGTACTTGGGCTGAAGGATGCCGGGAGTGGCGATGAAGCGCTGTATCTCCTTGAAGAGTGCGAGAGCCTTGCGGGCATACTCCTTGTCGCCGGTGGCCAGCGAATACTCACTCATGGCTATGGCTGCGAAACACTCGGAGAACACGTAGCGGCGCTTACGCAGAGGAGTACCGTCGGCCGTCACCTCGAAATACATGCGGCCGTCCTTGGGGTCAAAGCAGTGGGCTTCGATAAAATCAAGGCAGCTCTTTGCCATTTCAAGATATTCGGGACGCTTCTCCACATTATTATATGCGAAGCTATAGGTGAATGCGCAACGGCCCTGAAACCATACCGACTTGGTGGTGTCCATCAGACGGCCCTCGCGGTCAACACAGGTGTACACGCCTCCGTTTACACGGTCAAGACCATGCTTGAGCCAGAAAGGGAGAATGTCGTCAACAAGGTCCTTGCGGTATTTTTCGCCCCACTGCTAGATAGGGCAGTATCAATTCGTTCTTTGACATAGGATAGATGGGTTAGAGTTGAAATTGCTCTAAGGCTTATCAGAGCTTGTTGCAGCGGTCGAAGAAGTTGATAGCCTCGAGTTCGGCCTTCATTGCAGCTTCCTCCTCGTCGGTAAGATTCTGGAAGGGCACGCGGTTGGGGCCGAGGTCAAGACCGATAAGCTTCATGATACGCTTGCCGGCCACG
>CAZNBC010000112.1:0-5283 GCA_964571125.1 uncultured Bacteroides sp. | reverse complement strand
CCATCAGGTGGAGATTATGGACATTGGAAAATTTGGTCTCCTCAAATATGGGAGCGAGCTCAAACTGATTGGGGGCAACCTCATTATGACGGGTCTTGACAGGTATGCCGAGTTTGTGACATTATATCTCAAGATCAAGCATGAAAGCCTCTACGCGCGAGGGTATGGCACCGAAATAGTGATCCTCAAGCTGCTGGTTCTTGGCGGACTCATGGCCCATAAGCGTACGGCCTGTGAGCATGAGATCGGGACGGGCTGAATACAGGCTCTCATCCACGAGGAAGTACTCCTGCTCCCATCCGAGATAGCTCTTGACATGCTTAACCTCGGGGTCAAAATACTGAGCTACGGCAGTAGCCGCACGGTCAACACTGTTAAGGGCTCTCAGCAGCGGAGTCTTGTAGTCAAGGCTCTCGCCTGTATAGGAGATGAACACCGTGGGAATACACAATGTATTGCCCCAGATAAACGCAGGCGAAGAGATATCCCATGCCGAGTAGCCTCGCGCTTCGAAGGTATTGCGGATACCTCCGTTGGGGAAACTTGAAGCGTCGGGTTCCTGCTGCACAAGCAGCTTGCCGGTAAACTTCTCTATCACTCCTCCCTTGCCGTCATGCTCTACAAAGGAGTCATGTTTCTCGGCGGTAGATTCCGTAAGGGGCTGAAACCAGTGAGTGTAATGGCGCGCGCCATTATCTATGGCCCAACGCTTCATACCCTCGGCAACACTGTCAGCCACTTCACGCGACAGGGGTTCCTTGTTGTCAATAGCCGTCACGAGCGACTGATAGGTGCTTGCAGGAAGATATTCAAACATCTTCTGACGATTGAACACCTGCTTAGCATAGTACTTCTCGGGGCGTTCCGAAGGGATTTCCACATGGTCGGCCTTACGGTTGAAGGCCTCGTCAACCACCTTAAATCTCAGTTTTGACATCGTAGTTTATCTTAGAATTGTAACTATGGTAATATTGTCTTTCTTATGTTGGAGAGAGTTGAGTATTTTTATTCAGATTTTCAGCAGAGAGCGTATCCGTGATACCGCCTCGACCGTATTCTCGTGAGTGTTGAATGCCGTGAGTCGCAGATAACCCTCGCCCGACGGGCCGAAACCACACCCCGGTGTTCCCACGATGTGGCATGAGTCGAGCAGACGGTCAAAGAATTCCCACGACGACATACCGTCGGGTGTCTTTACCCAGATGTATGGCGAATTGTTACCGCCGTAGACTGTCAGTCCCGCATCACGGAGACCCGAAAGCAGCATTTCGGCATTCTTGCGGTAATAGGCTATATTGGCGGCGACTTCCTTTCTACCCTGCTCGGTGTACAAGACGGCTCCGGCACGCTGCACCACATAGCTCGCGCCATTGAATTTCGTAGTCTGGCGGCGCAGCCACAGGTCGCGCAGAGGAGTGCGTGTACCGTCACCGTTGAGGGCTGTAACCTCACGCGGCACTACAGTATAGCCCAGACGGAGTCCGGTAAAACCGGCAGTCTTTGAGAAACTGCGAAATTCCACCGCAACCTCCTTCGCGCCCTCAATCTCATATATACTGCGGGGCACATCCTCTTCCGTGACATAAGCCTCGTAAGCCGAGTCAAAGGCGATGAGCGCACCGTTGGCACGTGCATAATCCACCCACTCCTTGAGTTGTGAGCGCGACAGCACGGTACCGGTAGGATTATTGGGATAACATAGGTATATCAGGTCAGGCACTTCTTCGGGAAGCTCAGGCACGAATCCGTTTTCAGCCGTACAAGGCAGATAGATGATACGGCTCCAGCGACCGTCGGGAAGAAGCTCGCCGGCGTGGCCCGCCATCACATTGCTATCGACATACACGGGATAGACGGGGTCGGTAACCGCCACACGTGTATCTGGCGCAAGGATGTCGACGAAATTGCCGATATCGCTCTTTGCACCGTCTCCCACGAAAATCTCATCGTCGGCCACATCGATGCCCCGGCTTCTGTAATCATTCTCGCCTATGGCATGGCGCAGCATGTCGTAACCCTGCTCAGGGCCGTAACCGTGGAATGTATCTGTCGACAATTCATCTATGGCACCGGCTATGACTCCTTCGACAGCCGCGCGTGGCAGAGGGAGAGTAACATCGCCGATTCCCATTCTTATCACCCTTACATCAGGATGTGAGGCTTCGTAGGAGGCTACCTTTCCGGCAATCTCTGAGAAGAGATAGCTCGCGGGCAGTTTCCTAAAATTCTCGTTGATCCGTATCATGTGTTTGCTTGTTTAGATCGTTTCTTTCGGAGAAGGGACTCAGAGGTTGAGCTGTGTTCTGCTTTTATGATTCACTCTGTAATAAGTCCCGTCAAACACCGTCGTGGCCGGGCCGGTCATCAGTATGTGTCCGGTGCGTGACTTACTTATCTGCAGCTCTCCGCCGGGTAGCTCTACCGTGACAGGCTTGATGTCGTCGGCGTCACACCGTCCGGTAAGCATCGCGGCTTCCACCACGGCACAGGCGCCGGTGCCACAGGCGCGGGTCTCGCCGCTTCCCCGCTCCCACACCCTCATCTTAAGATGTGTGGGCGACACCACCTCCACAAACTCAATATTAGCCCTGTCAGGCCACATGTGATGGTTCTCCAGTTCGGGACCCAAGGTTTCTATGTCAACCTTATCTACATTGTTCACGAACAGCACTCCGTGTGGATTTCCCATTGACACCGCAGTGACAGTCATTACCCCCTGTGAGGTCACCACTCCACGCTCTATCATACGTGTGCCCGGAGCATCTACCGGTATTGAGGGAGGGTCAAGAACAGGTATCCCCATATCCACCGTGACATAGTCTACGCAATCGGTATAGGGGTCAACATGCAGCGACAGCTGACGGATACCCGCCGGAGTCTCTATGTTAAGTTCCGTAAGAGGAGTAATATGGTTGTCGTAAAGATATTTGCCGACACATCTTATGCCATTGCCGCACATCTTGGCCTCCGAACCGTCGGCATTGAATATACGCATCTGATAGTCGGCCACGGAGGAGGGCAATATAAGTATGATGCCGTCACCTCCCACGCCCACATGGCGGTCGCTCATTTCGATTGAGAGCGATGGTAGATCATCCGGGCAAGATGACAGGCAGTTTATATACGCGTAATCATTGCCAAGGCCGTGCATTTTGGTAAAGATGATCTCTTCCATGCTGGGTTTTATAAAAATGAAAGCGCAAAGGTAATAAGTCTGCGCGTAAGTACAAAACAAAAAAAGTCACCCGGAAGTGGTTTTAACATTTACCTCCTGATTAATACCCTGTCATGCTTATGTCAGGTTTCACTTGGCGAACAGAGTATCAGCTCCGGCCCATTGAGCGAAGTAACCGCAAAGAGTCTCCGAGGCCCCCTCTGAATCAGGTTCAGACGTTTCATCACCACCTGTGCCGCCATAGGGAAATTCCGTATACCGAACTCCGCCTCGACCTTTTTTCGGGCATAATCCTTGATGACATGGCTTGCGTAGGGGTCCACGCGGTCTATCCTGAAGCAATCTCCCGGAAAACCTTCTATCCTCTCCCCCGAAACAAACAGATGAGTATTGGGGTGCAACTTGCGTAATGACGGAAACGCGGCAGCAAGAGCCGGCATACATCCCGACTTCATCACAGCCGGCCAAGGCTCATACAAGTATTCTCCCGCCACGGCATTGCCGCATTGAGGCTGTGGAAGCACCTCACCCGGCATAAAAACGAACTCCGCCGCATCACCTTGTCTCAATGTCACGGCCGTAATCGTACACACACCCTCATAGCCACGCTCCACCACAGCCACTATCTCTTTACATTCAGCCCTGGTGCCTATACAATAAATATTGGAGATACCGGGAAGTTCACGCATACACTGCGACAGGTCTATCATGGGCGATGCCTTCACTATCACCTTTGGGGCTACTTTAAGCATCGCAGGGAGTAGAGCCGTCACATCAGGATGGCAGTCGGAAAGTGCATAGAGGCGCTGTCCGGCCTCTCCCCTACGCGCGGGATCTATGAAAATAACATCATAACTATCCGGTGCGAGTGACTCCAACACTTCGGTGCTGTCGCCACACACTACCCTCACGTTTCCGATACCGAGTGCGGCAGCATTACGCTGTCCTGCCTCAGCCACCTCGGGGGTAATCTCCACACCGTCGACTACCGAGGCCTTTCGAGCCAGATGGAACGCATCGATGCCAAGCCCGAAGGTCATATCAAACACCCGTGCGCCCTCATCTATCAGCCCTGCATGATACGCGGCAAGAAGGTCGGAAGTACACTGCTCGGCAGAAAGAGCCGTAGGGAACTCAAAGTCATCGCATTTAAGCGTCTCACGAAGTTTCGAAGCCGCCTTACGACGACACTCCACCTGTAGTATCGCGTAATCCATTCCGGACTTTCCGCCATACTTAAGACGCAGCTTCAATGTATCATCATTGGCATGTGCCTTGACCCACTCGCGCAGCTCCTCATTCATAGTTGGAGGTACCTGTCAAAAGAGATACGCCACACGGATATTCCACACGGAATTGCGAGCACTGAAGCCGGTAAGTATCTTTGCCTGCAGGCTATAGGTAAGACCCCACTGATAACAGGCCGACACCTGCCAGTTGCGCATGATTTCCGCACCTATACCGAAATCAATGCTCAGGTCACCACCTGAAAAATCATAGGCCTCGCATTTGCTATGACCGGCCCGTATACCGAAGTTGGGACCTGCGAACACTAACGGAGCAAGATAATCCTCAAAGCCATTCAGCCTCGTGTATTTGAAACGCAGATGGAATGGTATGCTGATATAGTGGAGGAAGATACGTGGGTCGGCATAGCCCTGCGATGACCACATGGGCTTCTCACCGAGATCGGTCTTCGCGCCGAGCATCTCATAACCGAGCCCGAAATCAACACCGAATCCTACACCGGGAAACATCAGCTCACCCATGATTCCTGCCGAGAAGCCCTGAACGCTCTTAACCGTCATCAGGTCCTGCTTGAAATTAAGGGTTGACAGTGTAAGTCCGGCTGTCGGGCCGTATCTAAACTGGGCGTGAGCCACGTTAGGCGCCACAATGGAAGCCATCACAAAAGTGATGATAAAGAGTAGTTTCTTCATATCTTGTGTATGAATGTATTTTGGTTTTGTACAGTTTTATAGGTCATGGAAACGCCGGATTATATATAATAGAAGCACCTGAAAGCTCTGATGATGTATTCGTGGTCATCAGATCACGCTGTCTCTCTCACAGAGTGCATGGCCCATATGGACGCTCACATATCTACT
>CAZNBC010000111.1:0-5338 GCA_964571125.1 uncultured Bacteroides sp. | reverse complement strand
CCCCGACGAGGGCGATGGGTATCACCAGACGGTCGAATGTCCACAACGGACTGCGCTTGGTAGTGAATATCGAATAGAGTATCACGGCTAAGATTATGGCTATGGTGCCGCCGTGGCTGGCAAGTCCGCCCTCCCATATCTTCACTATCTCCATAGGGTGCTGACTGTAATACTCCCATTCGTAGAAAAAGACATGGCCCAGACGTGCACCTATGATAGTGGCGCACACCACCCAGACGAGCAGTATTCCGGCCCAGCGCTCGGGCGCTCCCTCACGCTTATACATGCGGCTCAGTATCTCGTAGCCCACCAGAAAACCTATGGCGAACATCAGGCCGTACCAACGTATGTTCACCGGCCATGTCAACAGGTCGGGACTCACATTCCACACTACATAATTCAGCATATCCACATTGGGTTTACTTGTTAATATTTCACCGACACAAAGTTACACTTTTTTCACGGCCCGAGCTACAATTATACAGCACCAAAAAAAGCCGGAGGCCGAAGCGCTCACCGCACTCCGGCCTCCGTATAGAGGATTCAGTTTATAACTGTCAGGTCAGAATTACTTCATCACGGCAGCCTTGATTGACTCTGAAGCACCGTCAGCATAAGTAATATTGATTACATATACACCTGCGGCAAGGTTGCCGAGACCAACTACAGAGCAGTACTCGTTGACAGCCTTACGCTCTACGAGAGTACCTGCGAGGTCATATACATTTACGCCGCTGATGAGTGATGCGCTCTCGAGCACGAGGTCGTTACCGACCATCTTGACACCTACGCGGGTAGCATCGATAGTGTTGATAGCGTTCAGGACACCGTGAGTCATGTAAACGGGGATTGTGTACTCGGGGCTGAGCAGGTCATTCGACGAGAGCACGATAGCTGCTTCATAGAAAGCCTCTTCGAGTTTAGAAGCATCAAGGGTAGCCTTAACGTCAACGTTACCGCTGGGTTCTACGGTGAACTCCTTCTGGTCGATCGAGAGCCATGAGATTTCGGGAGTTCTTTCGCCTGAGAGGTTTACACGTACACAGAAGTTATTCTTCTGGCTGCTGATTTCGCTGAGTGACCACCAGTAGTTGC
Organism: uncultured Bacteroides sp.; assembly: GCA_964571125.1. Lineage (GTDB taxonomy): Bacteria > Bacteroidota > Bacteroidia > Bacteroidales > Muribaculaceae > Paramuribaculum. The sequence goes on along the minus strand of CAZNBC010000111.1, from coordinate 4,243 downwards.
CACCCACATTCAGCATGTCACCATAACCCTGAATAGCTGTTGAGCCGTCAATACCCATGAAGAACTTACCGCCCTTAAGACCATTGATACGGACACCGAACCAAAGATCGGTACCGGTAATCTCAAAGGGAGTATCAAACACCACGTGGTTCCAGGTGTTTTCCTGGGGAGTAAATGACTGCTGATAAACACGAGGACCGGAGTAGACCTGACTGTCGGGGCCATAGATCTCTATAGAGGCACCGTCAGGAAGGTCAGCGATGTAGACATCCATGCTGGTCACCTTCATACCCTTTACACTACGGAGTACGTCGGCGGGATAATAATGACCGAATACAGCAGACTCATAGTTGTCCATCGTGATGGCATTCTCAGCACCTGAATCATAGCGGAGGGTAAATACATCTTCCTGCTCAGCGGCGGGAGCCAGGAACTTAGTGGCCTTCGCTGATTCCTTAGCAGCGACAGGAGCTGACTGAATCTGAACATCAGGCATATCAGCTCTCTTCACATTTGAAGCCTGCTTGAAGGGAAGCAGGGGGAGAGTATAGTCAATACGTGCAGCTACTTCAAGGTCATCGCCACCATCGTTACCGATTGACAAGATGAATTCCTTGAGAGGATTCTCCATATTGGTCTTTGTATCAATCTCAGAGATTTCGGGCTTGATGATGGGATCGTCTTGGTGGAGACACAGATTGAGAGTATAGTCTTCGGTTTCACCGGCCTGATATACACCGCAGGCAACAATCTGCTTGGTACCGGACAACACTACACGCATCACATGAGGACCGGCCTTAAGACCAGAGACAGAAGGAGCGGTAACGCTGAACTGACCAGTGGGATTAATGCCGACAGTTTCACCGGCATCATCAAATACGCCATTGTCGTTCCAGTCAATCCACACACCCATGTTGTACTCCCTGCCGTCCATTGACTCGATAGTAAGGGGCAGAGTTTCACCGGGAGCGATGTCAGTAGAGATATGGGTGAAGTCGTTGTAACCTGAGGCACTTGCACCTGACTCATTGTCGATGTCACCGATACGTACACGCTTGATGGCGCAATAATCAAGGAAATTGCTGGGCTGTGACTGACATATCATACCTTCCTGAGGATGCATCAGGGTAGTCTCGATGGTCTTGGGGCTGACACCTGCATCACCGGGGGTGCGGTTCTCTACCTTGATGGTGTGATAGCCGAAGCCGGAAAGGTCAGCACGTGCACGGAAAATATAGTGACGTACCTCACCGACGGGAATACTGATGGGGAGAGTCTCCTCACCCATACACTTATCGTCGACATAGAGAGCGAGAGTAGCGTCAGTAAGTTTGGTACCACCTACGTTTTCGATCTCAACCTGCACCTTCTCGTACTTATTTGTCGAGGTCTGGCTTGAGTTGATGCTCATGAAACGACAGAGCTTGAGAGCCTTACCGCCAATGATGAGGTCACCGTTACCATGGAAGCAATAGATCAGGGGAGAGGTGGCAGCCATCCATCCGTACGAAGATGTTTCTACGATACATCTTCCGTCTTCGTCGCTGTGTTCGCCGGCGGAATTACGCGCACCGACAAGTTCAAGCCAGTAGGTCTCTTCTTCCTCCGTAGCGGCTGCTGTTACCGAGAACCAGCCGCTGTAAAGAGCCAGTTCCTCTTCGAAATCGACATGGAAGCGGTAGAAGCAACTGTAAGGCTCCTTATATGTATCATAACTAACATACAGCACGGGGAGACGCTCACCGATCACTTCAAACTCCTTAAAGAACACCTCGTCACCGGGCATACCGTCGTTGTCAGTATAGAAGGCGACTTCGACAGTGATAGGTTTAGTCATTTCGCAATCGGGACCTACACAGCTACGGGCACCGTAGGTACGGGGAGGTCCGAAGTTAGCGAACATACCGTAGAAGGTCAGACCGTCAATCTTGTATTTACAGTCTTTGAACGACTGATAAGCACGGGACGTCATGTCGGTACGGCCCTGGTCGGAACTGACAAGACCGGTTTTGTCGTCATGAGTTGCATAACCACGGTCATGAACCACACGGCCGGGTTCACAGGCCATTACGTCAACTACAGCCTGAGAGGCGCGTAGAGGCGAATTGGAGGTAGCGACCGTCAGCTCATTGGTAGGCTTGAGGGACGAGACCTCATTGCTTGTTGACTGCCCCCAAAGGTTGGTAACCAGAGAGCAACCGATGGCTAAAGTCAAGAGAACTTTTTTCATTTGCAATAAAAATGGATCAATATTGATTGTAAAGAATAAAATTAGTTGTTCATATAGCGGTAGGGCAAACTCCAAAGTATTATGTATCAAACGTTACCGATATATCGGCGATATTTGACAGGATAGCCTGATGCTTCCCCACCTTTACGCTCACAAAAATACATCAAATACAACACAGCGCAACATTTCCGCAAGAAGTATCGCACCGCATTAACATTATTTAACTGGATAGTACCGAGTTGGATAAGTGTGTATCGTATCAATAACGCCCTTCCCGCACTGATTATTGTTCAAAAAAGACAATCAGGCGCTCCCGCAACGAGAACGCCTGACAAACTTTTCAGAGGATCGGCACCCTTGGCATCAAGGTGCCTTTACCGGGTCTTTCCCTTATTTGAATATATAATTTGAGGAAATAGATCTGTTATTGTGGACACGTGAGATGGTGTCTGCGATGAGCGATGCAACGCTGAGCACGGTGGCCTTCTTGCAATCCTTCTTGAAGGGGATTGAGTCGGTGAAAATCATCTCGGTCAGGGCGCTGTCATCGACACGCTGCGAGGCGGGGTCGCTCATGATAGCGTGTGAGGCGAGAGCGCGTACGCTCTTGGCACCCTTCTCCTTCATAAGGTTAGCAGCCTTGGCGATGGTACCTGCGGTGTCTACCATATCGTCAATGAGAATTACATTCTTGCCCTCGACTTCACCGATTACAGTCATATTCTCGACCACGTTGGCCTTGGCGCGCTGCTTGTGGCAGAGTACCAGGGGCACATCAAGATACTTGGCGTAGGAGTTGGCTCGCTTGGCGCCACCCACATCGGGGGTTGCGATAACGAGGTCCTCGAGATTGAGCGACTTGATGTAGGGGATGAACACGGACGACGCATAGAGATGATCTACGGGCACATTGAAGAAGCCCTGAATCTGGTCGGCATGGAGGTCCATGGTGATGATACGGTTGACTCCGGCAGCGCTGAGGAGGTCGGCCACAAGCTTGGCGGCGATGCTCACGCGGGGCTTGTCCTTGCGGTCCTGACGGGCCCAACCGAAGTAGGGCATCACGGCTATGATGGAATGGGCCGAAGCACGCTTGGCGGCATCTATCATAAGCAGCAGCTCCATAAGATTGTCGCTGTTGGGGAAGGTTGACTGCACGAGGTAAACCTCGCAGCCGCGGATGGGTTCCTCAAATGACACTTCAAATTCTCCGTCGGCAAAGTGCTGGATGTTCATTTTGCCCAGCTCCATGCCGAGATCGCGGCATATGGCCTCGCCCATATAGCGGGAATTGGTGCCTGCGAAAATCTTGATGGGGTGAATTATTGATTCCATGACAGGGTATAGTGATAGGATTGTATGATCAGGGATTCACACTGCGGTGCACGCCGCGTTTATCGGGTGCAAAATTAGTGCTTTTATCGGAGTGACACAATATTTTTGTGGCGTATCTTCCACACTGCCGCATCGTAGGGCCCAACGAACATATTGAACTCTTGATCGGAGGCCAACACCTTGCGCTCCGTATCGCCGGACAGAAGCTCCGTAGCCTCACATTCGCCCTCGGGGATGTCGAGCACGTCGAAAGCGTGGCGCGGGATGCGTATATGCATGTCGGCGGATTCGTCACTGAAGTTCACAGCCACCACGAGGGTCTCTTCGTCGGTTGAACGCAGGAACACGTACTGACGGTGAGGGTTGACGCCGGGATTGTCGTAGTTGACATACATGAGGTCAAAGAAACGGCCCTCTCTCACAGCCTTTTCGCTATTGCAGAGGTTGAGTATGGCGGTGTAGCGCTTGCGCAACCAACGCTCGCGGTCGCTCAGCGCCGATTCGGAGGGTTTGCCTTTGTTGAGCCAGCGGCGCACACTCTCCACGCTCCAATAGTCGAAGATGGTAGTGCGTCCGTCAAGCCCGCTGAATCCTTCCTGATCCATGCCCGGCTCGCCGAGCTCCTGGCCGAAGTATGTCATCATGGGGCCTGTTGACATCATGCTGCTCACCACCAGC
>CAZNBC010000110.1:0-5366 GCA_964571125.1 uncultured Bacteroides sp. | reverse complement strand
GTATCACGGGTCGCTCGTTCAGGCCGTGTCATTTTATCTTTCAATAGCCGGAGAGTTTGACAGCTATCTCCACGATTGATGCCGTAATCGGTTGACAGCTCTGCAAAAAATTATTTCTACGGCTTATTTAAATTCGTTAACTTTGCGTCCTCAGTTATCCGACATCCTCTCCGACAGAGGAAATAATTGAAGACTTACTTATATCCAATTTAGAAGATGAATCGTAAAAATACAGTCGGTCGTCAGGCCTCCGTGTTCTCCTTCCTTGCCGCTCTTGCAGTCATGATGCTTTCGGCCTGCAACGATGGCAAAAGTTATGCCGACCTTCTCAACGACGAGAATAAATATGTCAACAGCTTCCTCGTGTGGCAGCGTGTCGAAGGCTCGGTACCTGCCGATACGGTGTTTCAGGTAGGACACGATGCCCCTTATTATCAGTTGGATGAGGATGGCAACGTCTACATGCAGGTGCTTTCGATAGGCGACGGGGAGATGGCCGAGGATAATCAGATGGTCTACTTCCGTTTCATGCGCTATTCGTTGGCTAACTACACCTACGGTACTCCGCTTACGGGCGAGGGAAATGCCGATAACATGGCTGCGGCGCCTACGTGGTTCCGCTACAACAACTACGCCAACTCTCAGTCAGCCAATTATGGTGAGGGACTTCAGCTACCGTTGCGCTATCTGCCGCTCAACTCCAAGGTTAACATTGTCATAAAAAGCCAGTCGGGGTGGTATTCCGAGATTTCGTACGTCACCCCCTATCTCTATACGGTGTCGTACTACAAGAGTCAGATTTAAAAATTAAACAAAGCCAAAATATACATCTCATGTCATTGATCAAGTCAATATCAGGTATCAGAGGTACTATCGGAGGCCATCCCGGCGAAGGTCTCTCGCCTCTTGACATAGTGAAGTTTACAGCAGCATACGCTCAGTTCCTGCGTCAGAGCGGTGAGAGCGACTCAAATGTGGTTGTCGTAGGACGCGATGCCCGCATCTCAGGCCCTATGGTCAGCTCTATCGTAGTGGCCACTCTATGTGCCATGGGCTTCGATGTGGTAAATATCGGTCCCGCTTCTACCCCCACTACCGAAATAGCAGTGACAGGCGAGAAGGCTCGTGGCGGCATCATAATCACCGCCAGTCACAACCCCATGCAGTGGAACGCGCTGAAGCTTCTCAATCATCGCGGAGAGTTCCTCAACGATGCCGAGGGCAAGACAGTGCTCCGCATTGCCGAAGAGGGCAGCTATACCTTTGCCGACGTTACCGAGCTTGGCCATGAGATGACCAACACTACCTACAATCACCGCCATATCGAGCAGGTGCTTGACCTTAAGTTAGTGGATGTTGAGGCTATCCGCAAGGCTGATTTCACCGTGGCAGTTGACGCAGTAAACTCCGTAGGCGGCGTGGTGATTCCTCAGCTTCTCCGTGCTCTCGGAGTGAAGAATGTTATAGAACTCAACTGCGAGCCTCACGGCAAGTTTGCCCACACTCCCGAACCCATCCCCGAAAACCTCACTCAGATTTCCGACCTTATGAAGACCGGAGTGGCCGATGTAGGTTTCGTAGTAGACCCTGACGTTGACCGTCTGGCCATAGTGATGGAGAACGGCGAGATGTTTGTAGAAGAGTACACCCTGGTGGCTATCGCCGACTATGTACTCTCGCATACACCCGGCAGCACCGTAAGCAATCTCAGCTCATCACGTGCGCTGCGCGACATCACCGAGCGCCACGGATGCACCTACAACGCTTCAGCCGTAGGTGAGGTCAATGTGACTACCCTGATGAAGCAGACCGGCGCCATCATAGGTGGCGAAGGCAACGGCGGTGTCATCTATCCCGAAGCTCATTACGGCCGCGATGCACTCGTAGGTGTGGCTCTGTTCCTCTCGCTTCTGGCCCACTCGGGCAAAAAGGTGAGTGAGCTTAAGAAGGAGTATCCCGCCTATGCCATAGCCAAGAACAAGATGGAGCTAACACCCGAGATTGATGTCGACGGCGTGCTCGAGGCACTTAAGAAGCACTATGCCGGAGAGCGTATCACCGATATTGACGGTGTGAAGATTGACTTCAGTGACTCGTGGGTTCATCTCCGCAAGTCAAATACCGAGCCTATCATACGTATATACTCCGAGGCCCGCACTATGGAGGAGGCCGATAAGCTGGCGGCAGACGTCAAGGGCGTCATTGCCTCGCTGCTCTAATTACCTCTTGATAATTAATGAGTTAAGGTGGTGTTCAGGCGCCACCTTTCTTAATTTTTGCTATCGGGAATTCCCTGCAATCATACACGGTAATGTCTATCTGCAATCCACGTTCCTACATCACGAATCTTATACTGACCGTGGCGCTGCTGTGCGGACTCACGGCGCGGGGTTCGGAGTGTGCAGATTCGACACGTGCGGCATACCGGTTTTCACCGCAGCAGCTGATAGTGCCCGCCGTGTTGGTCGGCGCGGGTGCGTGGGGTGCAGCCGGAGGATGGATGCACACCGTAGATAAGAATCTCACTAAGGAGTTTCATTTCGGCGGAACCACTCTCGTGGATGATGTGCTGGAGTTTACCCCCTACGCTGCCGATATCCTTCTTGGTGTCGCGGGCGCGTCTACCCGATACACCTTGGCCGACCGCGCTTTTTCGTCGGTCACCTCGCTGATTATTGCCGAGGCTTCGGTGCAGATTGTAAAACATTCTGTTACCGTGGCGCGTCCTGACGGCAGTGACGGACATTCCTTTCCGTCGGGCCATGCGGCGCGTGCATTCGCCGGTGCGGAGTTAACACGTATTCATTATGGTAATCTGTGGGGACTTGGTGCTTACGGACTCGCGGCTGCTACAGCGGTGCTTCGTATGGGCCATCAGCGCCATTGGCTCAGCGACGTAATGGCCGGTGCGGGAATAGGTATCGTCAGTGCCCGCGCAGCTATGTGGCTGTTGCCTCTCGAACAGCGTCTGTTCTGTAGGATTTTCCCCCACAGGAATTCACCGAGCCTATCACAGTCGGCGGTCATCCCTTATGCCACACGGGGCGGTGGAGGATTGGCTTTTGTTCATACTTTTTGACTATATTTGCTGCCTGATTGAACATAATTGGTGCATAGTCAGTTATAGAATTGTTCAGACGTATAATTTCATCACATATCAGTGCTTGTTAATGAAGACTTCAAGACCCGCGACAGAGTCTAAAGGCTCACGGAAAAAGATAGCATACTCCATCGTAGTGGCCGTCATAGTGCTTGTGGCCGTCATCTTCCTCCCGCGTCTTCTCTCGAAGAAGCAGCATACGCCGTCAGTGCCGGTGGTTCAGGTCGAACCTGTGGCCATGAAGGATGTGAATATCTATGGGGAGTACGTAGGCCGTATCCGTGCCCAGCAGTTTGTAGAGATTCATGCCCGTGTCGAGGGCTATCTTGAAAGCATGAAGTTTGCCGAGGGTACTTATATCCATAAAGGGCAGACTCTCTTCGTCATAGACCCCACCATATATCAGGCCAAACTGGAAAAGGCCAAAGCACAGCTTAACAAGGCCCGTGCCGTGGAGCTTAAGGCGGAGCGCGACTTGCGTCGTATACGTCCGCTTTTCGAGCAGAATGCCGCGTCGCTTCTCGACCTTGATAATGCCGAGGCCGCCTATGAGAGCGCCAAGGCCGATGTGCGCATCGCCGAGGCTGATGTCACTCAGGCCGAAGTTACCCTGGGTTATACGGTGGTGCGTAGCCCGATTTCAGGCTATGTTTCTGAGCGTACGGCCGACATAGGCACCCTTGTGGGCCCTTCGGGAACATCACTCCTCGCCACGGTAGTCAAGAGCGATACCGTGCGTGTTGACTTCTCCATGACTTCACTTGACTATCTCAGAGGCAAGAGCCGCAATGTCACCATGGGCAATAATACCGAGGAGGGCAAGGTCAATTCCTTCGTGACTGTTACTACGGCCGACGGTTCGGACTATCCCTTTAAGGGCGATGTGGATTTCGCTGACCCTCAGATAGATCCGGAGACGGGTACATTCTCGGTACGCGCAGAGATGCCCAACCCCGACCATATACTCCTGCCCGGTGAGTTCACCAAGGTAAAGGTGTTGCTCGATGTGCGTGAAAAGGCCACGGTAGTGCCCTCGCGTGCCATCGTGATAGAGAAGGGCGGAGCGTTCGTTTACGTAGTCAAGCCCGACAGTATTGTTGAGAAGCGTTTTATCGAGACCGGCCCCGAGATACCCAATGCCGTCATAGTTGAGCGCGGTATCAATCCCGGTGAGAATATCGTGGTAGAGGGTTATCATAAGCTCACGCCCGGCATGAAAGTGTCGCCTCAGGAGTCAGCCTTAACCGATGCCAACCGTGCAAGTTCACAGATTTGAGCCTCATGAAACGCAATTTCTTTCTTGACCATCCGGTATTCTCCATAGTCATCTCTGTGGTGATAGTGATTGTAGGCACCATCGGCCTGCTGATGCTGCCTGTCGATCAGTATCCGCGTATCGTACCGCCGGTAGTGCGTATCTCCGCGTCCTATCCCGGTGCTGACGGACAGACCGTCAGTCAGGCTGTGGCAACCCCGATTGAGCAGGAGCTTAACGGTACCCCAGGCATGATATACATGTCATCGACATCCTCCAATTCGGGCGCGTTTTCAGCATTGGTGACCTTTGATATATCTACTGACCCCGAACTGGCCGCCGTGGATATTCAGAACCGTGTCAAAGCCGCCGAGTCGCGTCTGCCCGCCGAAGTGGTGCAGAACGGCATCGATGTCACAAAGGAGACCTCCACACGTCTCATGACCATTGCCGTCAAGAGTAATGACCCGAAGTTTGACGAGATATACCTCAGCAACTATACCACACTCAATATCGTTGACCTCCTGCGCCGTGTGCCGGGGGTGGGTAGCGTAAGCTCGGTGGGTAGCCGCTACTACGCCATGCAGATACGCCTCAAGCCCGACAAATTGGCCGATATGGGGCTGACCGTTAAGGATATACAGAATAGCCTAAAGGACCAGAATCGCGAGTCCGCTGCGGGTGTGTTCGGCCAGGCACCTATGGAGGGCGTTGACCTCACTTACCCTATCATTGCCCGCGGACGTCTCAGCACCGTGAAGGAGTTCGAGGAGATAGTGATACGCGCCAATGCCGACGGTTCGGTGGTAAGAATGCGCGACGTGGCCACTGTGGCTCTCGAGGCGCAGAGCTACAATACCGAGAGTGGAATCGACCTCGGTAATGCCGCCGTACTTAACCTCACCATGCTCCCCGGAGCAAACGCTATGGAGGTGGCCGAACGTGTCAAGCAGGAGATGGAGACCATCAGCAAGTCCTTTCCCGAAGGTATCTCATATTCGATACCGTTCG
>CAZNBC010000109.1:4938-5371 GCA_964571125.1 uncultured Bacteroides sp. | reverse complement strand
CTCGAAGGACAAGGCTGTCAATGACGCACGCCGCGACCGTGGCACACTTATCTCGTCGGGTCTCATTGCCGGCGGTGCGCTGTTCGGTGTGTTTGCCGCGCTCACACGCTTCCTCGGCTTCGAGTACACCGCTCCCATGTCGGAGACCCTTAATCAGACTCTCGGTGTAGTTGTATATGCCGCCCTGATTATCTACCTCATCTGGGACAGCATGCGCGTGCGCAAGTGATATTAACCGATTACTCATTGCAGAGCTAAAAAGTACAGACCGCAATGTCAACCTCACGACTTATTATAATAGGAGCCGCCATGGCTGTAGCCCAGTGGGCAAACGCCGCTGACGCCACTACCGACTATACCCAATGGGTAGACCCCTTCATCGGCACCACAAACTTCGGCACCACCAATCCCGGAGCGAGAGTCCCGAACGGCA
>CAZNBC010000109.1:0-4928 GCA_964571125.1 uncultured Bacteroides sp. | reverse complement strand
TAACCAACTAAAAATAGTCTTCGACAAAGATGCCCGATGGTGGTCGACACCCTATGAGTTCCACAACAAGTTCTTCACCGGCTACGCCCATGTGGCTCTGAGCGGTGTGGAATGTCCCGACCTCGGTTCACTGCTCACCATCGCCACCACAGGCGACCTCGAACCCGACTATTTCGTCTATGGCTCGCACTACGACAATGAAGCAGCCTCACCGGGCTATTATACCAACCGACTGACGAAGTACGACATACTCACCGAAGCCACCTCAACCTCGCGCACATCTGCCGAGCGTTACACTTTCCCCGGCGGTAAAGGCAATATCCTTATAAATCTCGGCCAAGGCCTTACCAACGAAAGCGGTGCGACGGTGCGTCGTGTGAGCGATACGGAAATCGAGGGCTCCAAGCTGCTCGGAACCTTCTGCTACAATGCCCAGAAGGTGTTTCCCATCTACTTCGTGATGCGCGTCACCAAAAAGCCCTCATCATCGGGCTACTGGAAGATGCAACCCCGCATGACGGGTGTGGAAGCTGAATGGACTCCCGATAACGGCACCTACAAGATTTACCGCGAGTATGGTCGCGAACTTTCGGGTGACGATATCGGATACTGGTTCACCTACGACTCACTTGCGCTCGGAGAACAGGTGGAGGTGAGAATGGGAGTATCGTTCGTTTCAACCGCTAATGCGCGCGAAAACCTTGATAATGAACAGATGAGCCTCTCGTTTGACGACATGCGCTCGGCCGCACGCGAACAGTGGAACACTGACCTCAGCCGTATAAGGGTGAGCGGTGGCACTGACGAACAGAAGAAGGTGTTCTATACAGCCCTCTACCACACGTTGATACACCCCAATGTAGTAAACGACGTCAACGGCCAGTACCCTCTGATGGAGTCATTCGGCGAGGGCCAGATTGAAGAAGGCCACGAGCGTTACAGCGTATTCTCGCTTTGGGACACCTACCGCAATCTCCACCAGCTCATGACACTTGTCTACCCCGAGCGTCAGACCGACATGGTACGCTCCATGATAGACATGTACAATGAGTGGGGATGGCTCCCGAAATGGGAACTGTTCGGACGCGAGACCTTTACAATGGAGGGCGACCCTGCCCTCCCCGTCATCGTTGACACATGGCGCAAGGGGCTTCGTGATTTTGACATTGACCGCGCGTACGAAGGCATGGTGAAATCCGCTACTACACCCGGTGCCAAGAATCCCATGCGTCCCGACATAGACCCCTATCTCCAGTATGAATACATACCTTTGGGAGCATTCTCGGGTGATAACTCGGGCGATAACTCAGTGTCGCACGCACTTGAATATTATGTAGCCGACAATGCTTTGGCATGGCTCGCACGCGAACGTGGAGATGTTGCCCTTGCTGACGAGCTCGCCAAGCGCTCACTCGGCTACCGTCACTATTATTCAAAGGAGAGCGGCACACTGCGTCCCATCGAACTCAACGGTGAATTCCTCGAACCCTTCAATCCGCGTCAGGGCGAAAACTTCGAGCCCGTGCCCGGTTTCCACGAAGGCAGTGCATGGAACTACACCTTCTTCGCGCCCCACGATGTTGACGGCATGATAAAGCTAAATGGCGGACGCAAAGCTTTCACCAATAAGCTTCAGAAAGTGTTTGACGAGGGCCTGTATGACCCCGCCAATGAGCCTGACATCGCCTATCCCTACCTCTTCAGCCGCGTACCCGGCGAGGAATGGCGCACTCAGAAGACCGTCAGCGACCTTCTTGCCAAGCACTTCACCACAGCTGCCGACGGCATCCCCGGAAATGACGACACCGGCACAATGTCCGCCTGGGCCGTTTTCTCCATGATGGGTCTCTACCCCGACTGTCCCGGTGAGCCTTACTACACACTCACCACTCCGGCGTTTGACCGCGTGGAGATAGACACCGACCACGGTACCCTAACCATCGAGGCCGACCGCAAGACCCCCGACCAGATTTTCATCAAGTCAATGAGCCTCGGTGACCGTCCCCTGAAGAAGTACCGCATCAGCCACGATGAGCTTATCAAGGGGAAGAACCTGAAATTCACCCTCTCGGACAAAAAGTAATTCCAAATCATATCATCTATCACAAGCATTATGAAATCATACGCAATGCTTCTGGTAGCTCCATTCGTTCTCACGGCTTGCTCGAACGACAGCCACGAAGAAGCTACCGACAATCTGACACAATATGTCAACACCCGCATCGGAAGCGGTGGACACGGCCATGTATTCGTAGGTGCCAACGTGCCCTACGGCATGGTGCAGCTTGGCCCCACGAGTATCCCCGTGTCTTGGGACTGGTGCTCGGGCTACCACGAATCAGACTCTACAGTTATCGGCTTCTCACACACCCATCTGTCAGGCACCGGTATAGGTGACCTTTTTGACATCACCGTGATGCCGGTAATCGGTGAGGTAACCTACGCCCGCGGCACCGAGGAAGAAGGTCCCGCATCGGGTCTGTGGTCATATGCCGACCGTTCGCAGGTAGTAAGTGTCCCCGGTTACTACAGTGTGCCCCTTACACGTTACGGCATCCTCGCCGAAATGACCGCTACAAACCGCGTGGGCATGCACCGCTATACATTCCCGGCCTCTGACTCGGCAGCGATAGTGTTTGACCTCGCCAACGGAGGTTGCTGGGACAGACCTACCGAGGTGATGATTACGGCTGAAAACGACAGTACGATATCGGGCTACCGCTACTCAAGCGGATGGGCCAAGGACCAGAAAGTGTACTTCGTAGCCGAATTCTCCAAGCCTTTCAACTCATTTGAACTTAAGGGAAATGACCAGTTCGGCCGAGCCTCATTCACTACCGACTCAGCCGAACAGGTAATGATGAAGGTTGCTCTCAGCCCCGTATCCGTCGAGGGTGCAAAGGCCAACCTCGCCGCCGAACTTCCCGGATGGGACTTCGAGGAAACACGTCAGGCCGCCGACAAGGCCTGGAATGACCAGCTGTCACGTGTCATCATCACCACACCCAACGAGAGTGACTGTGAGAAATTCTACACGGCTCTCTATCACACGATGATAGCCCCCGTGACACTTAGTGATGTAAACGGCGACTATCGTGGCGCCGACGGCGAGATTCACAACAATCCCTCACGTCCGGCCTACACAGTGCTTTCACTCTGGGACACCTATCGCGCCGCAATGCCCCTTCTCAGCATCATCAACCCCGAGAAGAATTCCGAGGTCATCAACTCCATGCTTGACATCTTCGACGAACAGGGACGCCTCCCCGTATGGCACCTCTGGGCCAATGAGACCGACTGCATGATTGGTAATCCCGGCATCATCCCCGTGGCCGATGCCATAGTGAAGCAAGTGCCCGGCGTGGACGCCGAACGTGCTTTCAAGGCTCTTATCGTGACCTCAAACGACACCGCACGCGGTGGTGCCCTGCGTCAGCAGTACGGCTTCATCCCCGCTGACAAATTCAACGAAGCTATAGCTTTCGACATGGAATATGCCGTGGCTGACGGTGCGATCGCACAGGCTGCCAAAGCCCTCAACAAGACCTCCGAGGCTGAGGAATATACCCGCCGCAGCCAATCATACCGCAACTACTTCGACCCCTCCGTACGCTTCATGCGCGGCAAGTTTGCCGATGGCTCATGGCGCACACCTTTCGACCCCTTCTCAACCGCTCACCGCGAGGATGACTACTGCGAAGGCAACGCATGGCAGTACCTGTGGCTCGCGCCTCAGGACATCGAAGGTCTGAGCGAACTCCTCGGCGGCAACGAAGGCTTCATCAATAAGCTTGACTCACTCTTCACCGTAAGCTCAGAACTCACCGGTGACAATGCCTCACCCGACATTACCGGCCTCATTGGCCAGTATGCCCACGGCAACGAACCGGGCCATCATATCCTGTACCTCTACACCGTTATGGGTCAGCCTGAGAAGGGCGCCGACAAAATCAGACAGGTGCTTGAAGAGATGTACACCACCAATCCTGACGGCCTCGCAGGCAATGAGGATGCAGGACAGATGTCAGCATGGTACATACTCTCATCCCTCGGTTTCTATGAAGTAGAACCCGCGAGCGGTCGCTACTGGTTCGGCTCACCCATCTTTGACAAGGCCGAGATAGCCGTGCCCGGCGGTAAGTTCGTAATCTCTACAGTCAACAACTCCGACGCCAACCGCTACATTCGCAAAGTTACTCTCAACGGCAAGGAATATGACAAGCGCTACATCAACCACGCCGACATAATGAATGGTGGCGAGTTAGTGTTTGAGATGGGCCCCGCCCTCTAACTCTTCCGACAGAGATTTATACCTGATAATCAATAAAATATTCCGCCACTGTTTGTGGCGGAATATTTTTAAGGCGTTAACATTTGCCATTTTTGCAAATAATGGCTATCTTTGCACCTCGAATTGTGCAAATATATCAAAAAACAATCATAAGGCAATGAAAAGAACATTTCAACCCTCTAACCGCAAGCGCGTTAACAAGCACGGCTTCCGTGAAAGAATGTCAACTCCCGATGGCCGCAAGGTTCTTGCCCGTCGTCGCGCCAAAGGCCGTCGTTATCTTACCGTAAGCGACCGCATCGCCTCTAAGTAAAGAAAATGCTACATTCAGTGCCGTTCCATGACGGACGGCCCGAACAAAAGCCTGACAGCTCCCTGCCGTCAGGCTTTGTTCTTCCCGGCTTAAATTCGCACAGCCGCAATATAATTACTGAGATATAGCGAGTTACATCCCGAATTGAAATAAAAAGAATTTTCAGCGACATTTTTATCGTCAAAAATTTGGCAGACTCGCAAAGAGTGCATACCTTTGCAGAGTCAAAACAACGATGGAGCGCCATCGGAGATGACAGAACATAAATAAGGCGATTTAGTGTAGTGGCCTAGCACGCCACCCTCTCACGGTGGAGACCCGGGT
>CAZNBC010000108.1:0-5489 GCA_964571125.1 uncultured Bacteroides sp. | reverse complement strand
GCTGAAATGGGGTGTGGCGCGGAGGGCGGTTTGGTAAATTGCAAAATAAACTGTATCTTTGCGCACTATAACTAACTGGACACACTCGCCTTGTCGGTGCTGCGGGCTGCTGAGGCGCGCATTGTGCTGATTATATGACGAGTGGCGTTCAGGCGGTTTAACATAGCCAATCAAACTAAAAAAACATCTAAATACTTCAATGGCAACCTTAGAAAAGATCCGGAGCAAGTCAGTGCTCCTTCTTGTCATCATCGGTGTGGCTCTTTTGGCTTTTATCCTTGGTGACTTTTTCACTTCAGGGCGCACCTACTTCGGCACCGGTACCACCGTGGCTAAGGTAGGTAACCAGAAGATAGACATCCATCAGTATCAGCGTAAGCTCGAAGAGGCATCCCGCCAGTATCAGCAGAGCGGTCAGAAGATAGACAACGCCGTGCTTCAGCAGCAGGTGTTGAACTCTCTGCTCGCCGAGGCTCTCTACAAGCAGGAGATTGCCGACCTCGGTCTGGTGGTGACGAATGAAGAACTCTCGGAGGCCATGCTCGGCATGGGTTCGGCCTTTACCGACCGCATGGTTCAGCAGCAGGTGGGCGTCGAGTCAGCCGCTCAGCTCCATGACATGGCTTACAATCCCGTTAAATATGGTCTTGAGGAGGCTCAGGCAGCTCAGCTGCGCGAATATTGGGTCAACCTTGAGAATCAGATTGAGGAGCAGCTTCTTCAGACTAAGTTCCAGAATCTCTTCAGCGGCGCTCTCGTGGCCAACCAGCTTGACGCCAAGGCTCTGTATGACGAAAACGCCTCTACAGCCAGCTTCGCATACGTCAAGAAGGATTATGCTTCGCTTCCCGACGACCAGTTTGAGGTGAGCGATGCCGAACTTCAGGCCGAATGGCAGAAGCACAAGGCAAGCTACGCTATCCCCGAGGAGACTCGCAATATCCGCTATATCGCAGTGCCCATCGCCCCCTCACAGGCCGACCGTCTTGAGGCTCAGAAGCGCGTGGAGGATGCTCTCGTAGCTCTCCGTCAGAGCAACGGCACCGAAGGTCTGCAGGATATGCCCGACTTCGTTGTCGACCGTCAGAAGTCCAATCCCTCTTCAATCCGTGACCGTCGTCTGCGCTCTTTCACCGACACCGCCAAGGTGGGTGATGCCGTGATTGTGTCACACATGGTTGACAATTACACACTGGCCAAGCTCATCAACCGCTCAAGCGAGGTAGACTCCGTGAATGTGTCTGTACTTGCTGTAGGCGCTCCCCGCGCTACGGTTGACTCATTGATTAATGTGCTCAACAACGGCGCCAAGTTTGACGACGTGGCTCAGAACGAGGCCGTGCAGCAGAGCAATGACAGCCTGTGGGTGTCACTTCTTGACCCCAACATGGCTGAATTCAAGGCTCTTCTCGCCGACCAGGTATCGGGCGTATACTTCACTCCCGACACTGCCGAAGCCGCTCAGGGCGGACGTATCTTCCGCATCAACCGTCGCCACGTTCCCTCGTCGGTGGTTGACCTCGCTGTAGTTACTTTCTCAGCCGAACCTTCGGTGGCTACCGTCAACGACCTCGAAAGCTCACTGCTCAACTACGTGAACGCTCACAACACTGTGGCTGCGTTTGCCGACAGCGCCATGACCGCCGGCTATCAGGCCGTGCCCGCTACCGTAAGTTACTCAACTCCTCAGATCAACCGTCTCGAGGATAGCCGCGAGGCTATCGTGTGGGCCATGAACGCCAAGAAGGGCGAAGTGTCACCCGTGTTCGGCGATGAGCAGTCAGGCCGCTTCCTCGCTCTGGTAGTGGAGGACATCTACAATGACTTCGTGCCCGCTACCGACGCTCAGGTAAGCGCTTACCTCCGCTCAAAGGTGCTCAATGACAAGAAAGCTCAGGCTATTATCAGCGAATACAACGGTAAGGCCAAGGATCTCATCGGTTATGCAGGCCTCTTCGACGTATCAGTCGACACCACCACCGCTACCTTCGGTCAGGCTATGATACCCAAGTTCGGTCTCAACCGCTCGGAAGTTCTTGCCCGTGTGGCTTCAGCCAACAAGGGTGAGCTCGTAGGTCCTGTCAAGGGTGTCAACAGCGTACTCTTCGTTGAGGTTGTTGATGTAGACGATGCAGGTCGTCCCTACAATTTCGAGGAGAACGCCGCCAACTATGCCCGTACACGTGGCGCCTACATGTTGGGCAACAATCTCCCCGCAGTGCTTCAGGGTAAGGAGAAGGTAGATAACCGTCTGCACAAGTTCTTCGGCCAGCGCTGATAAAGCAGCTCCTATCCATGAACTAACCTCCGGATGAAATAACTCCATGAGAGAAATAGTCTGCCCCGTGTATGAGGTTTCCGACCCGCCGGGCAGACTTTTTTTCTGAATATAATTGTCTCGATGAAATACATCTCAAACGAAGATATACTGGCGCTCAAGATTTCACCGACCACCTGTATAGAGTGGGCGCGTGAAGCCTTTGCCCTTAAACCTTTGTCTCAACTGCCCCCCAAGGTATCGCTCCATCCGCGCGGTAACGACTTCTTCAATACGATGCCCTGCATCCTGCCTGAGGAATATCATACCTACGGATGTAAGATAGTGAGCCGTGTTAAAGGCCAGCATCCTGCGTTGAGCAGTGAACTCGTGGTTTTTGACACATTGACCGGCAAACTCACCTCTGTAATGGGTGCGGACTGGATTACGGCAATGCGTACCGGGGCAGTGGCGATGCTGGCTATCACCGCTCTTCAGCGACGTGATGCCAGGGTGTACTCTTTCGTAGGTCTTGGGGTGGTAGGCAATACGGTGATAGAGTGCCTGCTTGCCGTCTATCCCGACCGTGAGATCACCATACGCCTCAAGCGTTATAAGGATCAGGCCGAAGCCGTGGTGCGTCGTTTCGCCTCACACGGCAATGTGCATTTCGAGATAGTCGACGATATGGAGAGTCTGGTGAGGGATGCCGACGTGGTCGTGTCATCGATTACCGATGCCGATGGCCTGTTGGTTGAGGATGAGAGTCTCTTCAAGCCCGGAGTGCTGGTGGTACCTATCCATACCCGAGGCTTCCAGAATTGCGACAGGGTCTTCGACCGTGTGATAGCTGACGATGAAAGCCATGTCTGCGGTTTTAAGTATTTCAAGGAATTCCGCTCTTTCGGCGAACTGGGCAATGTGCTTGACGGCAGCATCGAGGGACGTACCTCCGATGACCAACGTATTCTTGCCTACAATATCGGCCTCGGATTATTTGACGTATATTATGCCTACCGTATACTCCGTCTTGTCGATGGGGAATGACGGGTCACCCTTCATAAGAAAATGAGAAGCATCCGCGAAATATTCCGTATAGGCCTTGGCCCTTCGTCTTCGCATACGATGGGACCGCGCAGCGCCGCTACGATATATCTTGGGCGCCATCCCGAGGCTCAGGCCTTCAGGGTGACGCTCTATGGTTCGCTCGCCGCCACAGGTGAGGGCCACCTGACTGACCGCGCCATACTTGATGTGCTCGGCAGTGAGCGCACAGAGATAGTGTGGCGTCCCAAGGAGTTCCTGTCCTATCATCCCAACGGCATGAAGTTTGAGGCCCTTGATGACGAGGGGAATGTCCACGACGAGTGGATAGTGTTTAGCGTGGGCGGCGGAGCATTGGCCGAAGACGGCGGCAAGGCAGTAAGCGTGCCCCGTGCCGGCGAGGACGAGTATGACCCTTCATCTTCCGGCGAAGTGTACCCGCTCAACAATCTCACTGACATCATGCACTGGTGCGATACGAACGGCACTACCTATTGGGAATACGTGGAGAAGTGCGAGGGCCCCGGCATCTGGGATTATCTTGCCAAGGTGTGGGATACTATGCGTAACGCCGTGGAGCGTGGCATTGAGGCTGAGGGACGACTCCCCGGCCCACTCAATCTTCCTCGCCGCGCCTTCACCTACCATGTGCGCGCATCGGGCTACAAAAGTAACCTTCAGTCGCGCGGACTGGTGTTTGCCTACGCGCTTGCCGTCAGCGAGGAGAATGCCTCGGGCGGCGAGATAGTCACTGCCCCCACATGCGGATCGTGTGGTGTGGTACCCGCGGTGCTCTATCATCTTAAGAAGAGCCGCGACTTCTCTGACCAGCGTATCTATCGCGCTCTTGCCACAGCAGGACTGATAGGCAACGTCGTTAAGCAGAATGCTTCTATTTCCGGTGCCGAGGTAGGCTGTCAGGGTGAGGTCGGCGTAGCATGCGCTATGGCTGCCGCGGCTGCCAACCAGCTCTTCGGAGGAAGCCCAGCGCAGATAGAATATGCTGCCGAGATGGGCCTGGAGCATCATTTGGGTATGACGTGCGATCCGGTATGCGGCCTCGTTCAGATACCCTGTATAGAGCGCAACGCCTATGCTGCCGCACGTGCTCTTGACGCCAATCTCTACAGCGCTTTCACCGACGGCGGCCATCGTGTGTCGTTCGACCGTGTGGTTGAGGTGATGAAGCAGACCGGCCACGACCTCCCATCCATCTACAAGGAAACGGCAGAAGGCGGTCTTGCCTCTGCATGGAACAAATAAGTTCTGTCTTCAATAAAACAATCAGGAGGAAAACAATCAGGAGGCTGCCCCATGTGTTATGCGGGTCAGCCTCCTGTTATTTTGGGCGTAGGGCGGATTATTCGGCCACTACCACTTTCGAGCTGAGGGCGGGGAGGGAGGTGTGAAGGATGCCATTCTCGACTTTGACCTCGGTACCGTAGACCTTGTCGGAGTATGTGCCATCGGGAAGGTCGGTGGCAAGCTCTACGTTCTGAGGTGATGAGGTGAAGTTGACCAGCGCAACGCCATGGTCGCCACGGTTTATCTCCGCCACAGCACCGTCATCGGTAACGACTACGCGCTCGGGCTGTCCGTGCATGGCGGCACGGAACTTGTTTACGGCTACCACCTCGGGGTGGAAGAACTCGTCGTTGCCACGCGCTCCTATGCGGTTGTTGCCCCAGTAGTTCTCGCGTGTGCTCCCTGCAGGACGGCTGAAGAATAGGGGAGTACCGTGCTGACGGGCTGTGAGGAATACCCATCCCATGCGTACCTGTTCGTCGGTGAGTCCGGCAGACTCGTGCTCGTTGGCATAAGTGTCATGCGATTCCACCCATGTAACCAGTCGGTCGGGGGCAGCCTTGTGGTGCCAGTCGTTGAGGTCGGCGGCATTGTATGAACCCTCCTCGAGCGCCTTGCGCAGATTGTGTCCATAGCTTGAAGCGGTCACGAGCATCAGTTCGGCGTATTCGTCCTCTTTCACATTCTTGTCCTGAAGCACCTCGCCATAGATGAAGAGGCTGTCGGCAGGCATTGCGAGGCGCAGTCCCTTGACATCCTCCTGGCCCAGGGCCACCATCCAGAAGTTGTTGCGCTCGGCTTTTGCGTCGAGGCTGTCGGAGGGCAGACCTATATGCTTGGCGGTGTCGTAGCGGAAGCCGCGGGCGCCGAGTGCAAGCAGGTC
>CAZNBC010000107.1:0-5510 GCA_964571125.1 uncultured Bacteroides sp. | reverse complement strand
CCACGAACCACGCGAATGTCTCGTCACCTCTATGACATAGAGAAAATCATGGATATGCGTTGAGCGAACCGGGAGTGACGAGGCCTTTGTTAAGGTCAACGCTACCCCAGCTTATCATCAGGCCGGCACCGACAGAGAGTCCGGGGATGATGCGCCACGATACTGTGGGCTGTACGGTAAACACCTTAAGGTCAACCGACTGGTTCATTATGGCTCCGGGCCAGTTGTTTCCCCAGTTGATAGAGCTACCGTAGGGGGTGTAGAGCGATATGCCGGCCGAAAGATTATCGTAGATGGAGAATGCTGCCGAAACATTGAAAGGAGTGCTGACTTTGTTGTCAGTGGTGTACTCATTGCCATCGTAGGTGGCGGTACAGGTCGCCATGATGGCACTCATACCTGCGGAGATGTCTATGGTTTTGTCAGACATGACAACTCCGGCAGGATTGAAAATGTTGCTTTCAGCGCCAAGCTTCATCGCCACACCCACGTGGCCCATACCCTCCTGCTTTGCGCTGAAGGTGTTGACCTGGTAACCCTCGGCGGCTGCTGACAGCGAGCAAAGGGTGGCCATAGCCAAGATCAAAGATTTGTTCATAGTTGAAATAATGACTAAAATTTCGACAAATTTACCAATTTTTCTTGACCTGCCAAACCGTCGGAATGCACACCGGGCAGCGTAATGTGCAAATTATTAGACGGTTAATGCTGTTAGCCACTGAAAGCATGGTGATTAGGAGTTAAATGTATGAGGCATTAAAAAATCAAATTAATTCGCTAACTTTGCAGAAAGACCTTTTAGGGTCACTCCTCCTCACTCATACCAAGATTATTATCAACATTAATCAATCTATACACCTTATGATCAGAAATACCGTAAGTCTGGGCATCCTTCTTGCTTTGGGATGTCTCGGAGCGGAGGCGGAGACCAAGCTCCCGTACTGGAGAGATCTTAATGTGGTGGCGGTCAACAAGCAGGCGCCACACAGTGACTTCCGTTCTTATCCTGACCGGGCCATGGCTTTGGATAACAACACCGCAAACAATCCCCGTCGTGTGTCGCTCAACGGCACATGGAAGTTTCTCTACTCCGACTCTCAGAATACGCTCCCCGAGGGTATAGAAAAGAGTGGATATGACGCTTCGGGATGGGCTGACATAAATGTGCCTGGCAACTGGGAACTTCAGGGCTTCGGTACGGCAATATACACCAACATACCATACGATTTCATGCCGTCAAATCCCAAGCCTCCGATGTTGCCTGACGAGGTGCCTGTAGGTGTGTACCGTCGTTCGTTCACCGTGCCCTCCGATTGGAAGGGTGACGACATATTCCTGCATATCGCCGGCTCGAAATCGGGTACATACGTATATGTCAACGGCAAAGAAGTGGGCTACAGCGAGGACTCGAAGAATCCCGCCGAATATCTGCTCAATCCCTATCTCCATCAGGGAGAGAATGAGATAGTCATAAAGTGTATGAGATACTCGACCGGTTCTTATCTCGAAGACCAGGATTTCTTCAGAATCAGCGGTATTGAGCGCGACGTATATCTCTACGCACGTCCCAAGACGGCTGTGAGCGATTTCCGCATCACCTCATCGCTTGACGACACATACCGCAACGGTGTGTTCCGTCTGCTCACCGACGTGACCAACAACTCTGACGCACCCTCGCAGGTGAGCGTCACTTACGAACTGATGGATGCTGCCGGAAAGGCAGTCCTCACCGACACCAAGAGTGTCAAAGTTGACGCGGGAAAGACTCTTGAGGTAGCTTTCGACACCAAGAAAGTTGACAACGTGAAGAGATGGTCATCGGAAACTCCCGATCTTTACAACCTCCTTATCACGGTGAAGGATGCCGCCGGAGCAGTGACCGAGTCCATACCTTTCCGCGTAGGCTTCCGCAAGATTGAGATACGCCCCACCGGTGAGATTTCGGAGGAGGGTATCCCTTATCAGGCTCTGTATATCAACAATCAGCCCGTGAAGATGAAGGGCGTGAATATCCATGAGCACAACCCCGCCACGGGCCACTATGTTACCGAGGAACTGATGCGTAAGGATTTCGAGATTATGCGTCAGAACAACATCAATGCCGTGCGTCTCTGTCACTACCCGCAGAGTCAGCGCTTCTATGAACTCGCGGCAGAGTACGGTCTCTACGTGTACGATGAGGCAAACATCGAGAGCCACGGCATGGGCTACAATCTCCGCAAGGGCGCCACACTCGGTAATAATCCCGAATGGCTCGAGGCCACTATGGACCGCACGCGCAACATGTATGAGCGTAATAAGAATAATCCTGCCGTAACGTTCTGGTCGCTCGGCAATGAAGCCGGTAACGGTTATAACTTCTATCAGAGCTATCTTTGGCTTAAGGAGGCTGATTCGCTGATGAACCGCCCCGTCAACTACGAGCGTGCGGAATATGAGTGGAACACTGACATGATAGTGCCTCAGTATCCGTCGGCCGAGTGGTTTGAGAAAATAGGTAAGCGCGGCAGTGACCGTCCGGCTATGCCTTCGGAGTATGCCCACGCTATGGGTAACTCTACCGGTAGTCTTGCAAGACAGTGGGATGCCATCTACACCTATCCCAACCTCGCAGGCGGCTTCATCTGGGACTGGGTTGACCAGGGCCTGGATGCTGTTGACGAAAACGGCAGACATTACTGGACCTATGGTGGCGACTATGGTACGAATATGCCCAGCGACGGCAATTTCTGTATAAACGGTCTCGTTAATCCCGACCGCACTCCTCATCCGGGACTCACCGAGGTGAAGTATGTGCACCAGAATATCGCCATCGCTCCCGTCAATCTTGCGGAGGGTACGTTCCGTGTGACCAACCGATTCTATTTCACCAATCTGAACAAGTACCGCCTGTCCTACACCATAATGGCCGGCAAGAAGGTACTCGGCAAAGGCGTGGTGCCTCTTGACCTCGAGCCTCAGCAGAGCAAGGACATCACCATTGACCTTCCGTCAAAGAAGGTGCTTGACAAGGCCGAGACCGTGATAAACTTCAGTCTCACTTCTTTGGAGGAGGCTCCCGGTATTCCCAAGGGTCACGAACTGGCTTACGAGCAGATCGTATTGTCCGATATGCAGCCTTGCTTCAATCCCTCACAGGCAGGCCCGACCCTGAGTGTGAGCGAAGACGGCAATATCCTTAAGGTATCGTCTTCAAAGGTTGACCTTGAGTTTAACAAAGCCACCGGCTCCGTGACCTCATATAAGGTCAATGGTCGTCAGTATGTCTACGATGACTTCGGTTTCCGTCCCAACTTCTGGCGCGGGCCTACGGATAATGATTATGGTAACGGCGCTCCCGCCCGCGAACAGGTGTGGAAAGAAGCTTCCAACTCTTTCAATGTATCTGAGGCAACGGTATCTAAGTCCGGCAATAACGCCGTGCTGTCAGTGAAGTATCTGCTTCCCACCGGCAATATCTACGCTGTAAACTATACAGTATATCCCTCTGGAGTCATGAAGGTAGACACCGACTTCGAGCCTGTGACAGATGACAAGGTGGCTGAAATGCCCCGCCTCGGACTGCGTATGCGTCTGCCCGCCATGATGGACCGTGTGGAATATTACGGTCGCGGCCCGGTTGAGAACTATGCTGACCGCAATGCCGCCGCGAAACTGGGCGTTTACTCTACCACCGCCGAGGAGATGTACTTCCCCTATGTTCGTCCGCAGGAAAACGGTCATCGCACTGATGTACGTTATGTCACCCTCTCTGACAAGTCGGGTCATGGCCTTACTATCGCGGCTGATTCGGTCATCGGATTCAATGCTTTGCGCAATTCCGTTGAAGACTTCGATACAGAGGAGACAAAGAACCGTCCCTACCAGTGGCTTAACCGTACCCCCGATGAGGTGCACGATGAGGCTGCCGTCAAGAATAAGATGCGCCGCCATACCCATATCAATGACATCACTCCTCGTGATTTCGTTGAGTTGTGTGTCGACTTCGCCAATCAGGGCGTGGGCGGTTATGACTCATGGGGTTCATGGCCCGAAAAGGATGTGCTTGTCCTTCCCACAAACAGATATCAGGGCAGCTTCACTGTGATTCCGCAGTAAGCGACTGAATCATTACACACTTTATGCCGAAATGTGCAGTAATTATTTGCGCATTTCGGCATATTTTGTGTAATTATAGTTTTTTATGGTTATTCTTCTTAAATTTAAAGAACTAAAGTAGTATATTCGCCGTTGGAATAGCAACATTGGACTATTAAAGTTTACACATCATGACACATACATATACTCACGGTCAAGTGGTGATATCGGTTACCAAGCGCGACTATACTTCTCTGGTTGTCATACTGCTTCCTTTCCAGCTTCTTCCGTCCGAGATGGAAAGCCTTGCTTCGGAATACGGCTGCAACGTGGCGGTGCTCAGCGGTATGCAGTGGGATGATGACCTCACCCCGTGGCCCGCTACGCTTCAGGGTTCTCCGCGTGCCTTCAAAGGCTTCAGCGAGCGGTTCCTTGAAAACCTCACTACTACATTCCTGCCGAAGATTGAGCGCATTATCGGGCATCCGTCCACGCAGCGTACCCTCATCGGCAACTCGCTTGCCGGACTGTTTGCCGTATGGCAGCTTACCAAGACAGACGTGTTCGATCAGGTCGCCTCCATATCAGGTTCATTCTGGTATCCCGACTTCGTGAAGTATATGAAGGAGCATTCTGCCGACATAAAGGCCAGCAAGGCGTACCTCAGCCTCGGAGAGAAAGAAGCCGAGTCGACGGGAACTATCTATGGCGATGTTCTTGCCGACACACGTGAAGTGCAGGAGGTGCTTCAGCACACCGGCATGGAGACAGTGCTTCAGCTCACTTCGGGCGGACATACCGCTCCCGTCTTTCCCCGTATAGAAAAAGCCTTTGACTACTTCTATAAGACTGCCGAAAAGACGGTGTCGAAGGACTGACACATCTTCCGTTTTGACATACTCTACTGTCTTCTTACTTGGTGAGGTAGACAAGAATGATTAATTTTGCAACCGAAATTTAATTATGTGTTGCAGAAAATGTGGCCGACATGTAATTGTGAGCCACATTTTTTATTGTCATCTTTTGTCTGTGAGAAGTAAGCTTAATATATCCTCCCCGTTTCGTCCCGGACTTGGCCGGGGGCTTATGGCCATCTCTCCTGTGGTGGTGTTTCTTCTGTTGTATGTTGTAGTGTCGCTGATTATCCGTGACTTCTACAGCATGCCGGTGGTTACGGCTCTGTTTGCAGCCTCGGTATGGAGCATAATCTTTTTCCGTGGCGAACCGAGCGTCCATCAACGTATCGAGGTGTTTTCCAAGGCGGCTGCCAATCCGAATATCCTATTCATGATATGGATATTTGTGCTTGCGGGAGCGTTTGCATCGCTCGCCAAGAACACCGGTGCCATAGACTCGATTGTGCAGGCAACCCTCGGTATTTTCCCCATGGAGTTTCTTCTTCCCGGGCTTTTCATAGCTGCCTGTGTCATCTC
>CAZNBC010000106.1:0-5582 GCA_964571125.1 uncultured Bacteroides sp. | reverse complement strand
GAGGCTACCCGCAAGGCCATGCAGGGACTCGGCTCGGCTCTGATAGCCATGTCGCTCGTGCTTTGCGCGGTGTTCGTGGCCGTAAGTTTCCTGCCGGGAATTACCGGACAGCTCTACCGCCAGTTTACCATCACCATAGCCGTGTCGGTCATCATCTCTACAGTAGTGGCCATCACTCTCTCGCCGGTGATGTGTGCGGCTCTGTTGCGCCCTGCATCCCGCGGCCGCAAGTGGCGTCCGTTCCGCCTGATCAATCTCACGCTCACACGTGGCAGCCGGCTTTATTGCCGCCTTATCCGTTGGTCGCTCGCCAACCGCAGCAAGATGTATGCGGGCTTTGCCATCGCCTTGGTGCTTATCGTGGCGCTTAACTACTTCGTGCCTCAGAGCTTCATGTCGGAGGAGGACCAGGGCTACTTCACCGTCGAGATAGAATTGCCCGAAGGGGCCACCATAGAGCGTACGCGCAATGTCACCACACGTGCTATTGACCATATAATGTCGGACCCTGATGTGCTTCATGTGCTTAACGTGACCGGTTCGTCGCCGAGAGTGGGCACCAATCAGGCACATGCGCAGCTCACAGTCATCCTCAAACCCTATGAGGAGCGCAGTGACAGCGGTGCCATAGCCGACGTCAAGTCACGTGTGCGTCGTATACTTGGCGCATATCCCGAGAGCAATGTATATCTGTTTACGCCCGCCATCATACCGGGACTCGGTAGTTCGGGCGGCTTCGAGATGATGCTTGAGGCACGCGGCGACGCTACGTATGCCGACCTCCGCAACGCTATGGACACTCTGCGCTTCTATGCCGCGAAAGCTCCGCAGCTGAGTGACCTGTCCACCTCCATACAGAGCGAGATACCTCAGCTGTACTTCGACGTGAACCGCGATAAGGCCCAGATGCAGGGCATCCCTTTGAGCGATATCTTCTCCACCATGAAGGCATTTACGGGTTCGATATACGTCAATGACTTCAACATGTTCAACCGCATATACCGTGTATATATACAAGCTGACGCTACCTACCGTCAGCGTCCTGACAACCTCAATCTCTTCTTTGTCAGGAGCAGCGGCGGGGCGATGGTGCCTATTTCAACCCTCGGCACGTCGCACTATACCACGGGCCCCGGTACTATGAGCCGCTTCAATATGTTTAATGCGGCGTTGGTGTCGGGTGAGGCTGCCAAGGGATATTCCACCGGTGAGGCTATGGATGCGCTCGAAAAGATTGTAAGCGAGCATCTGCCCGACAATATCGGTGTGGAGTGGAGCGGTCTGTCATATCAGCAGAAACACACCGGCGGCAATACAGGGGTGGTGCTCGGACTGGCTTTCCTCTTCGTGTTCCTGTTCCTTGCGGCTCAGTATGAGAGCTGGAGCGTGCCTTTGGCGGTTATCCTCTCGCTCCCCATCGCCGGACTCGGTGCATATCTCGGTATCTGGGTGTGCGGACTTGAAAACAATATATACTTCCAGATAGGCCTTGTGATGCTTGTGGGCCTTGTGGCCAAGAATGCCATCCTCATCGTGGAGTTTGCCAAGGAGGATATGGAGCGGGGCTTCAGTGCCTCGCAAGCTGCCCTCCGTGCCGCGCAGCTACGTTTCCGCCCCATAGTGATGACTTCGCTGGCCTTTATGCTCGGGCTGCTCCCGCTCGTGTGTGCGTCAGGCCCCGGTTCGGCGGCACGTCGTGACATCGGTACGGGTGTGTTCTTCGGTATGCTTGTGGCTATAACCATAGGTATCGTGTTTGTTCCTTTCTTCTTTGTGCAGGTAGCCGACATGTCGCGCCGTATCTCGGGGCATCTGTCGAAGCTCCCGGCCCTGAAGAATAAGATGAAGCTCAGAAAAAGATGAAGTTAAGTAAAAGATATTTCTTTCCCTTGGTGCTTGTGGCCGTGGCGGTAATGTCGTCATGCTCAGGTACACGTAGCCTTACGGCGCCTCAGATAGATATTCCTGCTACTCTGAGCAAGGGATTTGCCGACTCGCTGTGTGAGGCTGACGAGGTGAGGTGGAAGTTCTATACCGACACCGCGCTGTGTAAGCTCATAGACCGTGCGCTGACCAATAATTATGATTTGCGTATAGCCATGTCGCGCGTGGAGCAGGCAAGGCAACTTTACGGTGGGAGCAAGTCAGAGATGCTTCCCGAACTCGGAGGGCAGCTCTATGGACAGCGTGAGACCACGGACTACCGCGATCAACCCTCAAGCCGTTCGGATGAATTCGGTCTTAAGCTCACGGCGTCGTGGGAGATAAACCTGTGGGGCAAGCAGGCACAGAACCGCGACCTGGCTCAGGCCACGTGGCTCGCCACCGAGGAGGATAAACGCAGTGTGCAGATGACCCTCGTGGCAGAGGTGGCTGCGCTGTATTACCGTATCAAGGCCATGTGGAGTGAACTTGCAATCGTGAGGCGCACGCTTGCGGCCCGCGAAGACAACCTGCGCTACACGAGGCTGCGCTACGAGTATGGCGCTGTCTCCGAAGTGGTGTACCGTCAGGCAAAGGTGGAATATCTTACGGCTGAGGCACTGGTGCCCGGCATAGAACAGAGGGCCGCGGAGGCTAACAATGCTATGGCGGTGTTGCTCGGAGAGGTACCGGGAAACATATATGTTACGGGTGGTCTGGAGACCGACGGTGCCGCACTTAATTCCGAGAGTCTCTCTACGGGTCTGCCCTCCGAACTGTTGACGCGCCGCCCTGATTTGAGGGCTGCCCAACAGCGCCTTAAGGGTGCCTCGGCGGCTGTGGGTGTGGCGTGGGCCGACCGTTTCCCGTCATTCCGCATCTCCCTTACCGGAGGACTTGAAGATAATGGCATCGTGGAGTTCCTGCGGTCGCCCTACAGCAATAGTTTTGCCTCGCTCGCGGGGCCGATATTTGACTTCGGCAAACGCAAACGCAAGTATAAGGCAGCCGTGGAGGGTTACGAACAGGCGCGTCTGGGCTATGAGAGCGACGTAATCAATGTTTTCCGTGAGGTGTCAGATGCCATGACGTCTTATCACAAGATATGCGAGACCGTGCAACTGCGCACCGAGTTGCGTGACGCGGCCCTGCGCTACTCGGAGTTGGCTAACACCAACTATCGCGGAGGCATGCTCGCCTACATTGATGTGCTTGATGCACAGCAGCGCTATCTTGACGCGCGCCTCGGCCTCATCAATGCCCTGCGCGACCGCTCCCTCGCCATCGTCAACCTCTACAAAGTGCTCGGCGGCGGCTGGCAGCCCTAATTTCATAATGAGCTTCGACTATCTGATACCGATAAAAAAGTGGTGACCCAAACTGGTTTACAGCCGGAGTCACCACGTTTTCTTAGATTTCGCTTTCTAACTTAGACTTATTAGAGTTTCAAAAATCATTTCAATTTTTGAAGTCTCTTGAGTCACTTCTCCGGTAGTGATGTCAATATATATGTGTTCTTCATCTCCGGTAGCCGGATTGCGGCCTGAGTACTCTATAATGATGTCGGATATATCATTAGAGATAGTTTGGCGACGTAACCCCATATAGTCAGGAATTTGGATGTTAAATGGTGTAAAACCATCTTCCAATGTGTTGATATCAAACCAATAAACGCCGAGGTTTGATCGGGCCTCATTCAACACATATATCCTGTCGGCATATTTATAACTTGATTCTAAATTGAGCTGAAAATTCAGTTGCTTAACCCATCGCCATTCTCGTTTATTCAAATCAATCACCGTAATCCAACGGTTAGTTCCAAAGGTTATAATATAGTCATCGCTTGCGCACACGCCGTATATCATATGGCCAAATCCATATTTAGCGTCCTTAGGATGCGCCGACTCAGGAATATCTGTAAGCATAATATAATCTGTTTTTAGTTTTACGCTTCCTGGATTATTTCCTGTTGAAATCTCGTATAATCGTGCAACATCTTTCCAATAGTGCTGACGTGCAACATCGTAATATCTACTACTAGAGCACCTCCCTGGAGTCCACAATAAAACGTATGGCTTATTTTGAACATAAAAAAAAGCACACCTTGAGTCACGCTCCAAAACTACTCTATCAGGGTTATCGGCGAGGACTATAATTTGATCATCCTCGTATGCCTCGGCTGCAAAATCTGCTACTTCCATTCTTTGAAATCCGGAATGTGGCCACGCAAATTCAATTTCACTATTTTCGCCAGACCGTTTCATATCATATTCAAGAAGATCGGAATCCTCATAGTAAAAAGGGAAATGATTATAAAAATTGGCTATGACGCCATTTGAAGAAATTAGCCAACCATTAGCTTCTGTAAAATAGTTAAACTCAACTATTTGTTCAAAGGAAGGATCGTCATTCATCAAATTATACTTAAATCCAGAATTATATATCTTTTGATATAAAACTCCATCGGGTCCTTCCTTAAATGTACCTTTGATATCGACAACTATATCACGGTTATACTCTTGAAACTTTCCAATCGTTTCGATGATATTGTCTATACACCAGACTTTACCATCAGTCAATCTCACAAGAAGATGTGCATATGGTACATTTTGTTTTATCAAACGGCAGTCCTCGCCGTCTCCATCCTGTATCCATTTGTCACTGACAATATCACCATCGACATCATAATAGTCACAATTTGTTGCTATTATGTAATTTGATGTCAGCTTAAATAATTTACGGGGAGCGATTCTAAGCGCATATTCTTTTTCAAGTCTGTTGCCCAAACTATCGGTGGTGAAATAGATTCCAACTGCTGAGATCTCACCTTTTTCATTGATTTTATACAGTCCGGCAGAGAGAAATTCTCCGTCAATGGCACGAGACTTATTGTCATCTGTTCTTAGAGCAAGCTGTTTTGCACCGTTTAAGTTCATTTTACCGATACGCATTCTGCCGTAGTCTATTCCCGGCTCGTCAGACTGACACGAACCCATAGCCAACGCAATGAAAATAGCCATTGCACAAACAAGATAATTGATAAACCGTTTCATATTCGTGAACAATTAGATTTTTGAAAGTTTTTCAATGAGTTTCTCAAGCATTGATGATTCGGCATAGTTAAGTTCATCTGTTAAAACAGTGCTGTTGATGTTGTGTGAGTGCAGGGGGGATGTGGCAATGATTGTGTAATCATTGCAGTTCGCAAATTCTTGAAGCACTCTCCATACACCGCCGCGAGTTCGGCTTGTAGCGAAAATAATTGTGACATCTGTTGCAAACATCTCGTTAAGGAGTGCATGCACGTGATCTTCAGCTCCCGGATCTCCGAATGTTATTATCCCCACTTTTCCAAAAGATCCTTCAACAATTGATATCCAGTCATAGCCATCAGGATGTGGTTCAGATTTTATGATTCGGTAGTTTGAATCACTCTCAAGACGTTGTCTTAGAAGGTTTAGTGTTGAAGACTTACCTTGACCACTTGTAGCTTGCAAAACAATCAAATATTTCATGATTTGGTTTTCGGTGCCGCAGGACTCACTTCGTTGGCAATAGATTGGTTTATAAAGAAAAAGCGTGAGAGTCGTACTGTTCGCTCGTCCCACTCATCGAGGCTCTGGTATTGCCCATCGTAGCTGAACGAGCAAACTTGCAGA
>CAZNBC010000105.1:1716-5593 GCA_964571125.1 uncultured Bacteroides sp. | reverse complement strand
GCACCGTCTTGCCCAGATAGTCGCCGCGGCGCTCCTTGTCGATGACGCTCTGATAGATACGTCCGGTGGTGACATTGTTGGCACGTGTGGTGGGCACATTGGTGAAGCGTTCATAATGGCCCAGATCAAGGTCGGCCTCGTGGCCGTCGACCGTCACGTAGCACTCGCCATGTTCATAGGGATTGAGAGTGCCCGGATCAATGTTGATATACGGGTCATACTTCTGGATGGTAACGCGCAGGCCACGAGCTTTAAGCAGGCAGGCCAGCGAAGCGGAAATGATGCCTTTGCCCAGTGATGACACCACTCCTCCGGTAACGAAAATATACTTGGTTTCCACGTCCGGGATATTTTTTTATCAAGTCGCAAAGTTACGAAAAACTCGTGAATAATTGCTAAATTTGCACACAACCCCAAAACTCAATATACCGTGAGACATTTCATCAAGGCACTCCTGTCATTTGCGGCTACCGTCGCTGTAAGTTTTTCGGCTACGGCTCAGGAAAGCGAATTCAATCCCCGCGAACACGCTACTTTCACCACCGACCGCCCCGACGGACGCCATGTGAGCACACGTGCCTATCTCCACCACCACATGAAAGCCCGCGAGCCGCGCCTGAAATTCAATCCCGCCATGAGTGCCGACAGCATGAAGCTGTGGCAGGCCGATATGTCGCAGACTATGGCCCGACTGATGAAGCATCCCTCACATGACTCACTTCCCGCTCCGGTATTCATAAGCGAGGAACATCACGACGGCTACACCCTGCAACATTGGGAACTCTATCCTCTTGATGAAGCCGTGGTGCCCTTCATGGTGCTTCGCCCCGACAAAGCTACGGCAGCCTCTCCCGCTCCGGGCATACTCTGCATACCCGGCTACGGACAGCCTATGGAGTTTCTTGCCGACGAAAACAATGCTCATGCCATGGCCCGACTGTATGCTCAGGAGGGATATGTGGCTGTCGTGATGGACAATCCCGGACAGGGTGAGACCGGCGACCTTGAACGTCTTACCGGCAAAGGTGTCGACCTCGTGACCGTGGCACGTCAGCTCCTCGAGATGGATTGGAATTATCTCGGACTCACATCATATATCGGCTCGCTCCTCGTAGACTGGATGGAGACTCAGGACTATATCAATCCCGAGAGACTTGTCGTAAGCGGTTTCTCACTCGGCACGGAGCCACTGATGGCCATCGGACTTATGCGCCCCGAGATATATGCCTTTGTATACAATGACTATCTCTGCTCCACGCGCGAACGTGCCCTGACCATGACATGTCCCGATGCCAAGGGACATCGCCCGTGGCCCAACAATATCGAGCATCTCATCCCCGGATTCCTCCTCGAATTCGACTTTCCCGACATAGTGGCAGCACTGGCTCCCCGCCCGGTCATCTGCACCGAGGGTGGTATGGACCGTGATTTTCAGCTCATCAGCACCGCATACCAGAAGGCAGGGGCGCCCGAAGCCTTCGAGTATCACCACTACGCAAAGTATCTTGATCCGGCATCGCGCACCTGCCTCGATGTCGCTCCCGACGGCATCACCCGCGAAGAACACTTCCGTCTGGCCAACGTAGACCCGCCTCACCACTACTTCAAGGACGAGCACATCCTCCCCTGGCTCCGCCGCACCCTCAAGCCCTAAGCCCCTTCACAACCCTATTCCTCCCTCTTAAAAGCCACTCCATTCCGAAAACGCTGTAAATTTACAGCGTTTTCGGAATGGAGTTTTATTAGTGGACAATCATTTATATATCAGCCAATTAGACAACGCCATCATACAGCTATAAACCGTGGCTATTCATAGCGGGACAAAGCTACATTCCGATGAGTCGGTAAATCTGCTCCGCGATGCCCTGAGGATGATTGATTGGTAATATTTGGTCAATCAGAATTATTTAGTACTTTTGCGATGTCAATCTTCTGATTGACGAAGACATATTAATTTGTAGCGTTTATCAACGCTCATTTGACAATCTGAAATCTGGAAAATTTCTAATGGGGTCAAATGAAGCAGTGATGGATGCCTTTCGAGTGTGACATATCCATGTGTCTCCGTAAGGGGATACATTATATTCACATATCTGCGTGAGGCTCTAACTGCTCGTTTCATCTCGAAGGGCATTCCAGAGCCTCAGATTGTGAGACGGGCAGAGATACAGACTCTCACGCTTTTCTTTTATTCAATAATTATCGGCCAAAGAGGAGAGACCTGAGGCAGATTATTTGACTTTCATGCGTATGAAAACAAGACTTCTCATCACAATCGCATGCGCGCTGTTTGGTTTGCAAGCTATTGCCGGCAACAATAACAATCGGTATGCTCCGATTATGTGGCCGGTGTCATACACAGTTAAAACAGACAGACCATTTGTTTATCCGCTTGAAGAAATCGGGGTTATATTTGACCGCGCCATTAAACTTATGGACGGAGTTGATGAGCCGATTGCGGTTCTGCGCGATGGTGTTGTCGTGGCAGAGGCTAAAACACTGGATATCATCAATAACGTAAGTACCCGTTCCGTTGAAGGTATACTAAATGTGAGATTTGAGAAACAGAACCTCCCTAAAGGTGCGACCTACGAGTTACGCCTTCCCGAAGGAGTAATCGGATGGACTGAGTTAGAGGATGGAGTCCAACTTATCAATGGTGCGACAAGGCATAGTTTTAGCGTACCATCATCACTCGGACAACACTTTGGCACCGAAGACGGAGTGCGTATACCCGATTCAAAGCATTTCATCATGTTTTATTGGGAGTATGAGACAAAAGCTGTAGGAGAGCCAAAGTTTGACCTCTATCGCGAGAATGAAAAGATAGCCGAATTACAGGCTTATATAGGATGGGATTGGAATTTAGGTCAGGCGCACCCTGTTTTCAATGAACACATGACATTCGACAACGGTGTAAACTACAAACTCGTGTTGCCCTCCGGCTGCGTCAGCTCCAGATACAGAGAGGATATTACCAATGATGAAGTTGTTTTTAACTTTATTGGTGCATACACCGACTCCTCACTGCCTTTTACATACACTTGGTGCAGTCTTTACACCGACCATTCCAATACTTTAGGTGAGGTAACATTTACGTTTGACCGCCCGATAGTAATTGCCGAGGATGCAAAGATTCAGTTGTACGAGATTGCCCCGACCGAGAAACTCATTATGGAAGTTACTCCATGGCTCAATACTGATGTTAACTGCTGGCAACTGGTGTGCGATTTCGGCGGCTATCAGCGTGACGATGAATGGGGATATACGATTGTCATTCCCGAGGGCGCAATCATAAGCGCAGATGACAACAATGTTAGATGTGCTCGCAGCGAGTTCAAAAGCGGTAGTACCGGACTTGAGACTATCACAATCGATACCGATGAATCTCAAACGTTATATAATCTGCAAGGCATCAAAGTAAGCAAGCCCAAAGCCGGTTGCCTTTATATCCATAATGGCAAAAAGGTAATCTTCAAATAGCACTGAACATCCTACGGGTGTAGTGCCGTCCACAGAATCCGGTAATCGGATGCCGAGGCGGACGAAAACAAAAAAGGCCGTGCGTTCAACGTGGACACACGGCCTTAATAACATCATGAGAACGATTATTGCCAATCGTCCTTCAGCAGGAAGTCAAACAAACCGGTGAAATATATTCCATTATCATCAGTAATCGCGCCTAATATAATCGTTGATTTCCATACCTATTCCGAATTTACTGCAAATTTACAGTGTTTTCGGAATAGAAAGGGTAACGGTCTAATTATCAAGAATTACGAGAGGCGATAGGTGTCTATGGTTTTCTTGAAAAAAGATGGGTAAGTGAATCGGTTCTTAAAAGTTGCCAAAGCCTCTTGGCCCATTTTTTCGCGTA
>CAZNBC010000105.1:0-1706 GCA_964571125.1 uncultured Bacteroides sp. | reverse complement strand
CGTAGACGCTTGTCGTCTACCAACAGTTTGATGGCATCGGCAAGCGCGGTAGGGTCATTGGGCGGAACAAGCAGCCCATCCACACCATCGGTGATGATCTCCTTTTGGCCTCCGTTATTCGTAGTAATGACCGGTTTACCCTGTGACATAAACTCTATTATAACCAAGCCGAATGCTTCACGACAGTTGGAGGGGGCAACACAAATATCGGATTTAACAATCTCGTTAAATATATTTTCCTTAAATCCGGCCCAAACAATCTTGTCAGAAACATTCAATTCCTCCCCCAGCTTCCGCAAAGACAACACCAAATCTTCCGGTCCGGACCCGACGATAACGACCTTAAAATCTTCCTCTTTCAGATATGCCAGACTCTTAATCAGGGTGTCAATGCCTTTCTCCTCGGAAACCCTTCCTGCGAAGAGAATCCTGACACACGATTCCTTTTCACAACCATCTACCGCCACTACGGGAGGAAGAATACTATTGTGTATTACAGTCAGTTTATCGCGATCAACCGGTGGGTCGGTTGACAGAAATTCCTGCATAGCCACCTCGGACACAAATATTACCTTATCAACACCTGCAAGAATCCCTTTCCATCGGAAAGTTCTCTTTCCGGGTCTGACAATATGGCGCGTGATAATAACCTTTACTTTTTTTCGCTTACCTACTATCCTCTTTGCTCTGACTGCGACTTCAGCATCCTGAATACAATGAGTATGTATAATAATCTCATCATCAGGCAGAGAGAGCAAAGTGCGGGCGAGTTTCCAAGGAGAATAAAAGTCAAGAGGGCCTCTAAAGGGAAGTTTCCGCATCTCAAGGTTCGGCATGGCAAAATGACTGTCAATCTCCGGAATCCCTCTTGAAAAAATCATCGGGCGATACCCCTCCTTCACCGAGTATTCACAGAGGTCTTTCACGTACCTTCCGACTCCACCCCAATTATTCTCTTTGGCACTAACAAAATGTATTATTTTCACGTCTATACTCTTTAGGTGTGTGCTTACTGATTCAATTCACATTGACAAAGTTATCACTTTATCCACTATAAGAAAAGGGCTACAACTGATTTTGTCACAAAAAAAAGCGTTGCATCTGACATGACACAACGCTCTTATCGTTAATCCGCATAGGTAAATTTCCTGTTCGGATTTATGGTATGAAATGGAATGGGAATTAGTCTTCCTTCATGTTGTGGTAGACATTCTGTACATCCTCGTCCTCCTCGAACTTTTCAAGAAGTTTTTCGATGGCGGCACGCTGCTCTTCGGTCACTTCCTTGAGGTCGTGAGGGATACGCTCGAATTCGGCGCTCACTATTTCGTAGCCGTTATCTTCAAGATACTTCTGAATGTTGGAGAATTCTTCGAAGAGACCGTAGAGGATGATATTGCCCTCTTCATCGTCGTGCTCCAGCTCGTCAACGCCATAGTCGATAAGCTCAAGCTCGAGATCTTCGAGCGATACGCCTTCCTTAGCCTTTATCTTAAACACGCTCTTGTGGTCAAACATAAAGGCAAGCGAACCCTGAGTGCCGAGGCTGCCGCCGTGTTTGTTGAAGTATGAGCGCACGTTGGCCACGGTGCGGGTATTATTGTCGGTAGCGGATTCAACCACGATGGCGATACCGTAGGGGCCATATCCCTCGTAAACGATTTCCTTGTAGTCGCCGGCATCCTTATCGGTAGCCTTCTTGATGG
>CAZNBC010000104.1:0-5596 GCA_964571125.1 uncultured Bacteroides sp. | reverse complement strand
ATAGCGGTGAACGAGAGTGTTGGCACCAACTGACCAGTAACCGTAGAGGTCGGGAGTACCGCGCTCGGCGAACTGACGGAAGGCACGATACCAGTCGATACGGTAGCTACCTTCGAGGTAAACCATATCCTTGTAGCCCAACTGACCGGTAAAGAAGAGACCCTTGTCCCAGTTAGAACCGTTCGAGTAGCTTACACCGTTGCTGTTGTAGCGCGCAGTGGGGTGGAAGTAGTTGACGAGGTTGGGGAGGTGGTTCATGCTGTACTGGTCGAAGTAGGTAGCATTGACCCACTGGGTGTAGCTGTCGTTCTTCACGGTGTGACCGACCCAACCGGCAGATGCCGACACTGAGTAGGTGTCATTGAAGGTATTGTTGTATGACAGCATGGCATCGACATACCAGTCGTTGCTGGTATAACGGCTGTTGCCGTAGATACCGAAGTCCTCCTTGGCTGAGGGGAGCTGGGTGGTAGCGTAACGGTTGGTGAGGGTCGACATCTTGGAGCGGTCAACATTAAGACGGGCCTGTGCGATAAGGCCGGGGATGATCTCATAGCTGACAACGCCTGAGCCATAGACACGTTCCTCAACCTGGCTGCTACGGTTCATGTAGGTGCTCCAGTAGGGGTTGTTGTTGTCGGAAGTCCAGGGATAGAACCAGTTCTGGGCGGGGCCTGAGAGCTCGGCATAGCCTGAAGCCTTCTTGCCGTCAAGCAGATAGTCGATGGGGTTGTTTGACTGCCATTTACCGTTGGGATCCTGGTAGTTCTGACGGTAGTAGTTCAGGTCAGCGTTACCGGGAAGACGATAGAGGTCATAGAGGGGGTTCATGGTAGTACCACCACCGGGACGGTTCTTGTTCTTGGCGTAAACGTAGTTGATCGAGAGGTCGATCTTAAGTTTATTGTTGAAGAGGTTGTAGTTCTGACGGAACGCAAACGTGTTACGGTTGTATGAGTTGTTAGGCATCATACCCTGTGAGTTGGAGTTTGCGTAAGAGAAGTAGCTGCGCACCTTTTCGGTACCGCCCGAGATGGCCACAGAGTTGTTCCATGTGGTACCGGTCTCGAAGAAGTCGTCGATATGGTGCTGAGCCACGTTGGTCAGCTTAGATTTATCATAAGCGAGCTCGGCTTCGGTATAAGTACCGATCTTCTTACCCCAACCGCCGATGGTCATGCTGACGGGATTGCCGTTTACGTCGTTGAGCAGACGGGTACCGTAGATGTACTGGATATCGGGGGTAGCGAGGGGCTTGTCGAAGCTCACGCTTGAATTGACAGTAATGCTGATTTTGCCTTCCTTACCTTTCTTGGTGGTAATCATGAGCACACCGTTGGCAGCGGCAGAACCGTAAAGGGCGGCAGCGTTGGCACCCTTGAGCACGTTGATGCTGGCGATGTCGTCGGGGTTGATGAGTGACAGAGCGTCGCCACCTTCTGAAGAGCTGGCATAGCCGAGACCACTACCGCTATCCCAACCGCCGGAACTCTTCACCTGGTTGGTCATGGGGATACCGTCCACTACTACGAGGGGGTCGTTGTTACCCATCACGGATTTGTTACCACGGAGAAGGATCTTGGATGTACCGCCCGCACCACCGGCGCTCTGGGTGATGGTAACACCTGACACCTTACCGTTGAGGGCGTTCACGAAGTTGGCGTCCTGCACCTTCATGAGTTCGTCACCCTTGATCTCCTGGGTAGCGTAGGTAAGCGATGACTCCTTACGCTTGATACCCATAGCGGTCACCACTACTTCGTCAAGTGTCTGCGAGTCAAGTTGCATCTGTACGGTGAGAGGAGTACCATTCCACACTACCTCTTGATTCTGGTAACCTACAGATGTGATAAGAAGTTTAGTACCCTTCTTTACGTTGGTGATGGCGAAGTTGCCGTCCACGTCGGTCGATACACCCTTGGAGAGGTCGGAAGCCACACGTACGGAAGCGCCGATAAGTCCGTCACCGAACTCATCAAGCACAGTACCCGTAGCCGAGCTTGAACTCTGCACGACAGGTGCAGGAGCAGCCTGAATGGTAGCGGGCACCGCCACACCACCTAAAACTGAAGCTGCCAAAAGCAATTTGCTAACTGATACGATTGGTTTTAGCATAAGGTAAAAATTACTGTATGTTTCTTTGATTTGCAGACTGGGTTGTTAATCAGCGGTTTAAGCGCGTTAAACCGCCGGGAGGTGATCGACGCTTCGCACCCCGGGATGATGGAGAGAGGTGTACGTAGTGAAAATTATTGCAAAGATACGTAAACAGTTCAAAATTATCTACAATTCCGAGGCAATATTTTTTGGCTTTAACATTTAGCTCGGACATGAGCAAGGGGGCATTTGCGATGTGCAATTTGCCGTGGGGCATACAGTGAACCCCGAGAACAGAAAAATGGTGGACGGATTATGACATAACGGAGAGAGAAGGGGATAATGATGTAATAGGTGAGATGTAATAGGTGATAGGTAAGGGGTGATAGGTGATAATTGTGTAATTACAGGAGATAAACGCAGGGCATGTGCGGTTTATTGCACATGCCCTGTAATATA
This sequence comes from uncultured Bacteroides sp., assembly GCA_964571125.1. GTDB lineage: Bacteria > Bacteroidota > Bacteroidia > Bacteroidales > Muribaculaceae > Paramuribaculum. The sequence goes on along the minus strand of CAZNBC010000104.1, from coordinate 3,040 downwards.
ATTAAGGAGTATAGAGTTTACTCCAAAGCGGTCGGATTCGGAAACCGCATTATTTCTTCTCGGCGAGGGGACGACGCTTCTTGGTGGGGTTGACGGGAACCTGACGACGTACGTTCTCAACGAATGACAGGAAGGTGTCGGTGCGGAACGAACCTACGGGTTCGATGCTGCCGTGGAGTATCTCGAAGAGATGGTCGGCGTCGCGTGCAAACACCTTTATAAGGAGGTCGTAGGGGCCGGTCACGGTGTGGCACTCTACGATTTCGGGAATCTCGCGCATACGTTCGATAACCTGAGGGGCATCGGCGGGATTCTCAAGCATGATGCCGATGAATGAGCGGAGATTGAGGTCGAGCGAACGGGGGCTGATCATGGTGTCGAAATGATCGATGATACCGGTCTCCACGAGCTTCTGCACTCGCTGATGGATGGCAGCGCCGGACACGCCACATTCGCGGCCTATTTCAAGAAGTGATGTACGTGCGTTGCGCGAAAGTATATCAATAATTTTACAGTCCAGACGGTCAAGATGATACTTGGGCATATTCTAAGTATTTAAGTGGGAAAGGGTTTTAATTAATGACTCAAACCGGCCAATCCACATCCATAAGCGCTGGAGAGACTTATCGCAGGATAGCAAATGAGACTGGTCAACAGTCAGTGCAAAGTTAGCAACTTTTATTTCACACCACCAAATCTATCACACTAAAATTCTATCCACGATTAAAAAAAGTCGCAAACAGGGCTTTTAACTTTCGTAAACAAGTCTTTTTACCGCATTTTACTAATCCCAAGCATTAGGTTTGCAACCCGTTGAAAATCCTCACTTTGCATATTCCATACATTTTCACCCCGCTCATCAGGGGCGAAAAGGCGGATTCGCCACCTCATGGTGCCACCGGACATATAGTTTTGCGTGACATTTTGACACTATATGAGAAGAATCACAGAGATTATCGTTCACTGCACCGCCACCCCGGCGGGCAGACCCGTGAGTGTGAAAGAGATTGACCGCTGGCATCGCGCCAGAGGCTTCAAAGGGATTGGCTACCACTATGTGGTGGGGCTCGACGGGAAGGTGATGACAGGGCGACCGGAGGAGATGACGGGAGCGCACTGCACGGGCCACAACAGCCGGTCGATAGGAGTATGCTACGCAGGAGGCCTCGCTGCCGACGGAACTCCGGCCGACACACGCACGGAGGCTCAGCGCACGGCGCTGCGCACGCTACTCAAGCAGCTCAAGGAACGCTATCCCGGGGCGGCAATACACGGCCACCGCGATTTCGCCGCCAAGGCATGCCCTTGTTTTGACGCCACGAGCGAATACGCGGATATTTAAGGCGCAGGGAGGGGGATTATCTCAGGCGGTCGAGAGAGCGGAGCAGACGCTCGTCGGCACGGATGCAGCGGTAAGCGAAGCCGAGGTTGATGAGCGCGCCAATGAGCAGGAGTCCTCCGGCTCCGATGGTCATCTCGCCTCGGAATACGGGGAGGAGATTCAGGACGGCTACCGCCACGAGAATCAAGGCGCACACCACGATGAGCTTGCGCTGCAGAGAGGTATTTTTAAACAGGAATATGTCAAACAGTGTGAGCGCGGCGGCCACGGCGGTGAGTATCCACATGGCCGGGCAGCAAAGCGGGGTTATGCCCTCGGGCGCGTAGCCGAAGGGGATGAAGAGGTACACTATGGAGAACACAGCGGAGAGGAGGAGCAGAAGCGACTGGAGGCGTTGGATTACCATTGTATTTCGAATTTATCAGGCTACAAAGATAGCACTTTTATCCATGACGGAGCGCGTTTTGACGCGGCTCCGTTTTTTATTATGGTATTTTAGGAGCGGGAGATTAGGGCAATACGAGCTATTTTCCTTACATTTGCATAAATTTTAGCAGTAAGTAACACTCACTTGACCGATGAACGAGTTAGCCACAAAATACAATCCTTCGGAAGTAGAGGACAAATGGTATGCCTACTGGATGGAGCACGAGCTCTTCCGCAGCGTACCCGACAGTAGAGAACCCTACACTATCGTGATACCTCCGCCCAATGTGACAGGCATACTCCACATGGGCCACATGCTCAACAATACTATTCAGGACATCCTCGTGCGCCGCGCCCGTATGGACGGCAAGAATGCCCTGTGGGTGCCCGGCACCGACCACGCCTCCATAGCCACCGAGGCTAAGGTGGTGGCCAAACTCGCCGCCGAGGGTATACGCAAACGCGACCTCACACGCGAGCAGTTCCTGACCCACGCATGGGAGTGGAAGGAGAAGCACGGCGGCATCATCCTCGAGCAGCTCAAGAAGCTTGGCGCATCGTGCGACTGGAGCCGCACTGCCTTCACCATGGATGACATACGTTCACGCAGCGTGATACACGTGTTCGTCGACCTCTACCGCAAGGGCCTCATCTACCGTGGCAAACGCATGGTCAACTGGGATCCCAAGGCCAAGACCGCTCTCTCGGACATCGAGGTCGTATACAAGGAGGAGCACTCCAAACTCTACTATCTGCGCTACAAGATCGTTGGCGAGGACGGATATGCCATCGTAGCGACCACACGCCCTGAAACCATCATGGGCGACACCGCTATGTGCATAAACCCCGAGGATCCGAAAAACCAGCATCTTCGCGGCAAAAAAGTTATCGTGCCGCTCGTTGGCCGCGAGATACCTGTCATCGAAGACACTTACGTGGACATCAACTTCGGTACCGGCTGTCTTAAAGTGACACCTGCACATGACATGAATGACAATATGCTCGGTGAAAAGCACGGACTCGAGACCATCGACATATTCAACGACGACGCCACGATCAGCGAGGCCGCCGGAATGTATGTCGGTATGGATCGATTCGCTTGTCGCGAGCAGATTGCCAAAGACCTTGCCGACGCCGGACTCATTGAGAAAATCGAGGAGTACGAGAACAAGGTCGGATACTCCGAGCGCAATCAGGACACCGTCACCGAGCCGCGTCTGAGCGACCAGTGGTTCCTCAAGATGAAACATCTCGCCGAGCCCGCACTCGCAT
>CAZNBC010000103.1:0-5622 GCA_964571125.1 uncultured Bacteroides sp. | reverse complement strand
CCGCTATGCCCGCTCCCGGTATGGGTGGCATGGGCGGCATGATGTAATCTCCCGCTAACCTCATAGAATTAGGCCGTGCATCCATAGCGATGCACGGCCTAATTTGCGTATATCGTAACAGGGGTTGCGTATAATACTGAAAAAGTATAATTTTGCATGTACTCCCACGCCGAAAGGGTGTGTCGACCTCATGAGGATGTCACATTGTATGGGTGGGATACAAATACATAGAAAGCGTTATCTACGCTTGTTCTTGGCGACTTGAAACTGTAGGCCTCAGGTCGCGTAACGGGTAACGGATTGGGCTCTCACGCTTTCTTTTCTATATGGCCTCGAATAGGGAGTCGCGCGGCAAAAGAAAATTCATCACCAATGAAGAAACTAATCATTTGCTTGCTGACACTTCTAATGGCTAATACGGTCATATTTGCAACAAGTTATCGCGGAAGTGTAAACTTCGGTATAGGAGGAGATGTAAGTGGAGAAGAAGGTGTGTTCGCATATGTTCCTTTAAACTTAAGCACTTCACATGGTCTTCAACTCAATCGCCATTTCTTCGCCGGAGCCGGACTAAATCTTTTTTATTTAGAATATCTTGAGGACGAGAATTCTTACTATCATACCAATATCATACTATCTCCATTCCTCAATTTCAGATATGATGTTGATATTACAAGAAAGTGGAGTCCCTTCATAGACTTAAGAGTCGGATATAACATCAAGACTTCAGGATTTGAGAGAGGTTATAAGTCGAAGTTATCTCCACTTTTCATCAGTCCAAGCATCGGGGTAAGATTCAAATTGAGTTCAAAGTGTGCCTTAAACGTCAGCTTGAGCTATATCCCGTATAGCTATAAATCTAAATATCAGAGGTATGAATACAACTGGATTGATGAAGGGGAAGGACCCATGTGGACCGGAACAGAAGTAACAAGAAGTTATAAACGAAACCTCAGCAACGTATTCTTCAATTTTGGTGTCGAATTTTAAGAGAAAGACGATATGAAGAAACTCCTTGTTGGTTTATTACTTATATTTACGGTTCTGCCACTTTCGGCAGCGAAAAAGATTGTGCAGGATGGTATTGAGTACGAGCTGTTTGGCACTAACGGTGTGAGATGCCGCGCAAAGGATAAGGCAGCGCTGACAAACGTGGTTATACCTATAAACGTGAAAATTGATAACCGCACGTATCTCGTCACCGAAATTGAGAAGGACGGCTTCCGCAACTGTAAGAATCTCACCTCAATAGAAATACCAACGACCGTCAATAAGATAGGCATGAACGCCTTTTGGGGATGTAAGAATCTTGAGAGTGTAGTGATGCCCGATGAGTGCAAGACTGTTGTTAACCCCGGCGCATACGGAATAGACAACTACGGCATATTCCACGGGTGTACTTCGCTCAAACGTATGCGTGGCACCACAAAACTCTATCCTGCCTACATGGTGTATGAGGCGCTGTATGGCTGTCAGGATGTGCCTTTCTTAGACGAAGTAAAGGACCTTGACAAGAATCAGCTTGAGGCGATGACGCTGACCTCAAATTTCTACGATTTCGCCTCACCTAAGGTGAAAAAAGCTGTTGAGGGTTGGCAGAAACGCAAGCCTTACGAAACGATGACACAGTGGGAAGCCCGGGTGAATGAGACCAACCGCAAGAAGATGATAGACGAGGCCATTGCGGAAGCCCGAACTCAGTTTTTAAAGCTCTATTCACCGGCAAGCCTCAAAGGTACTCTCGAAGAATATAATCCTGAATATGGCTTCTACTCCGTATATCTCGGCACATTGGGTAATGTCTATGCCTATGTACCGCAGGATGAGGCACAGAACTTCAGAAATCGCTGGGCCGACGTGAAATTACAGCCCCGCTATGGCGTGATGGACAATGAGATAAGCATATTGTCGTGCGATTTCGAACTTGACGGCAAGGTATATAAAGCACCCTACAGCTATACAGAAGACAGTTTCGACGATATAGTGATGTCCGTAACACCGCTTGCAGCAGTCAAGGAGTATGAACTTCTTGCCGAAAAGGCCAAGAGCGACCCTACGGCTGCTGACCGTAAAATCTACGAACCCGACATCGTAGACTTCGACATACCGAAGACACCCGAAGAAAATGCCAATACCTTTGCAGTCATCATAGGCAACGAGAATTACCAACGTGTATCAAAGGTGGATTTCGCCCTTAACGATGCACGTGTATTTGCCAAATACTGCAATCGCACACTTGGTCTGCCGGAGCAGAACATACGCGTGTACAACGATGCTACATTCGGCGACATAGCTGCCGCAATGAACGATATAGCGGAAATCTGCCGCGCATATAATGGCGATGCCAAGGTAATATTCTACTATGCCGGCCACGGAGTGCCCGACGAGGGCAACCGCAATGCCTATCTGCTACCGGTTGATGCCAACGGCTCGCAGCTTGAGACTTGTTATGCCCTCAGCAAGATTTATGAACAACTCAGCAATTTGCCTGCACAATCGGTCTTCGTACTGATTGACGCATGTTTCTCGGGTTCACTCCGCGGAGACGGTATGCTGGCAAGTGCCCGAGGCATCAGACTCAAACCACGCGACATAAAGATCGGCGGCAATATGGTGGTTATTTCAGCGGCATCAGGTGACCAGACAGCTCTCCCCTATCCTGAGAAAAACCACGGCCTCTTCACTTACTTCCTGCTGACAAAGCTGCGCGATACCGCAGGCAATGTCACCTTAGGTGAAATGGCCGACTATCTGAGCGAGGAGGTGGCCAAACAGGCAATCGTAGTAAATAAAAAGCCACAGAAACCTGATGTAAAAGTATCTCCCACACTCGGTGATGACTGGAAATCACTCAAACTCACACAAAAATAAAAATGATAAGGCTGTCGTAGAAACGACATCCTTATCATATGGTTAGCAAACAGGCTATATGCCGAATTCCGGCATATAGCCTGTTTGCTTATTCTTTGGATACAGATATCATCCTCAACTAACGAAACGAATATGTAGCGTCAGGGGATGTGGATGAGTTTGTGGGTCTGGAGGGAGAGGGTCCAGAGGGGGTGGGCCTTGATGTAGGCGACGGCGAGGGAGATGTTGGTGACATTCTTTTGAGCGTCGCCGCTGTCGCAGGGCTGCAGGCGATATTCGTCGGCTGACATGCGTTCGTATGTGGTGATGTCCTGACCCCAATATACAACCTTGAGTTCGTTGATACGGTCAAGCACTACGGGAGTACCCTTGGGGGAACAGGTTATCCAGTCAACATTTGCGGGGAGTGGATGTGTGCCGTTGGTCTCGACCTGCACATACCATCCGTGATCGTGAAGCAGGCTCACAAAACTTTCGGTGAGCTGCAGCGACGGCTCGCCACCGGTTATTACCACATGGCGGGACTCATAGCGGTCTATCTCCCGCAAAATCTCAGCAGCATCCATTTCCCTGCCCGACTCGTGGCGGGTGTCGCAGAAATCGCAACGGAGGTTGCATCCCGACAGCCGCACGAACACGGCGGCGTGGCCGGTGAAGTGTCCCTCACCCTGCAGCGAGTAAAATATTTCGTTGATACGCATCAGGTGCCTGTCTATGTTAGCCTCCGCACGTCATTCATCCACCTCGTAGGTGGCAGTGTTTCCCTCGCTCTCCTGCACGGTGGCTTTGTAGCAGTGAGGAACCTGCTCCACAACCCAGCGGGCGATATTCTCGGCCGTGGGGTTGAAGGGAAGTAATTCGTTAAAATTGCCGTGGTCAAGGTAGCCGTGGATGCTCTCCTTGATGCGGGTGAAATCACACACCATACCCTCGGCATTGAGTTCCTTGGATTTGCAATAGATAGTCACCACCCAGTTGTGACCGTGCAGCCGGGTACACTTGCTGCTGTAGGGAAGGTCAAGGCGATGGCTTCCTGAAATCTCGATTCGCTTCGTTACAAAATACATCGTAATGAGTCAGTTGATAATCCGACTACAAATTTACGCATTTTTTTCGGAGAAGCGCGAAAGGGCGCGGAGGTGACGCAGCTTGCGGGTGAGGAAGATACGGTTGATGAAGGCTCCGAGGAGGGTGGCGAGGCCTACGGCAGCAATGGCTATGCACCAGATATAGAAGGCGTGTTCGTGGGGAGGATACATAATCTAATGAGTTTTTTATGACTCCGAGGAGTCAAGGGAGTTATTAATTGATGTTTGAATCTGAGTAAGTCTTCAAAATTATTTCAATCCTTAAGACATAGTTAAAACGTCTGAGACGGCGGGGTGGTTCGCTTCATCGCCGGAGCGACAATTATTTGCCTGAGCTACAATTTTTACTGTGTTAGAGGCTTTTTTGCTATCTTTGCTGACAGATTCATTCCTATCATACTACACAAATCATACTACACAAAAATTAGAGATTATATCATGAGGAAATTTTTCACGCTCCTGATGCTGATGGTGACAGTATTCGGGATGCAAGGCCAGGCTATCACGACACAGCCATCTGTCATACAGACAGACTCGCACGACATTGTCATCACCTTCCATGCCGACCAAGGCAACCAGGGACTCAAAGGCCTCACGGCTAACGACAAAGTGTATGCCCATACGGGCGTCATCATAACTTCGAGTGGCTCGGACAGCGACTGGAAGTATGCGCCGACGTGGCTTGACAACAGTGCGAAATACGAAATGAAATGGGTCAGCACCAACACATGGACGCTCACCATTCCCGACATAGCCACATATTACGGTATTCCCGAGTCGCAGATTGACGACGTGACAAAACTGGCATTCGTGTTCCGCAATGCCGACGGCTCACGCGAGGGCAAGACCGCAACCGGAGGTGACTATTTTGTCAACGTCGAGGCCACGGGCTTCGTGCTGTCGTTCACCTCGGGGATGACCTCCGGCTCAATCAACGTAGGAGAATCGGTGCTGTTTACCGCCCGAACCACACAAGCATGTAACCTCGCCATATACCTCAACGACATAACCACACCTCTGCGTCAGGTCAACAACACCCGCTCCATAGAGATAGCCCGCAAGTTTACCTCAGCCGGCAAGAATACCGTGCGCGCGGTAGCCAAATATAACGGCGAAACCTACGAGAAGAGCATCGAAGTGAACGTCGTGGGAAAGTCGCCTGAAGCCCCCTACCCCGGCCAGACCGTAAAGATGGGCCCGGTGACAAATGCCGACGGAAGCGTTACATTCTGCATAGCCGCTCCGGAAAAGAACTCCGTAATGATAGTCGGTTCATGGAACAACTACACCGAAGACAGCTCAAGCCTGATGAGCTATCAGGAGGTTGACGGAATCAAATACTTCTGGAAGACTGTCAGCGGACTGACACCCGGCAAAGACTATATCTACTACTTCGTGGTAGATGCCACACGCAAAGTCTGCGACCCCTACGCACGTCTGGTACTTGACCCGTGGAACGACAAATACATCTCCTCGAGTGTCTACCCCAAGATGCCCGCCTACCCCACAGAGCAAATAAAGGATGTGCCCGTAGCCGTATATAATTCCAACCACGGCTCCTACAAATGGAAAGTCAACGACTTTAAGGGTGTACCCAAAGACGAACTCATCATCTACGAGCTGCTCATACGTGACTTCACCGGCACCGAGGGCAGCAGCAACG
>CAZNBC010000102.1:0-5678 GCA_964571125.1 uncultured Bacteroides sp. | reverse complement strand
AGGCTTCGCAGGCCTCGCAGAGTTCGTCGTACCACTCCTGGCCGAACCGTTCGATGAGCGGCTCGCGCATGAACTGATAGAGGCGGATGCCGAGCCGCGTGCCGTTTGCTTCGGCACTGCGGCAGATGTTCCATCGGTGATAGTTCACGGCAGTGAAAGTGGGATACTCCGTGAGTCGTAGGGGGTAGAGGTAGCACGACATCGGTTTGCGGAAGTCGCATCGTCCCTCACGATATGCACGGTCAAAGGTGCACAGGCACTTCCCTCCGGGAGCATAGCAGGTGAACACACAGTTGCGTCCGTCAATGATGGATGTCACGAGGTCTCCCTCTTCATCGACGTAGCCTACGCCGTTGGCCTCTATCTCGTGTTGTGCCGCGGGTAGCAGCTCGTCCCATACGATGGGCAGTTTCTCCTTTAGAGTGGTGTATTCCTCTTTCGTTATGGGGGCTCCTGCATCGCCCTGTATGCAACATTCGCCGAGGCAGGCGTCAAGGTCGCAGCAAAAGAATCGTTCGGCGAGGTCGAGTGAGACTAAGGTGTCTTGTATCTGAAGCATAACGGTTTCTTCTTCTTCAAAATTGGTCATTACAGATAGATGTGTGGTATAGGTGGGAAAGAGAGCGTGACATCACATGCCGGAATAGACTACCGTCACTCCTCCGAGGCGGTCGTAGCGCTCACCCGGCACACGATAGTAGGCTTTTATGAGATATTCGTTTACGGTCTGATAATAGTCGCCCTCCATAGGTGAGGTGGCTCCTTTCATGCTCCCGTGGGGCACGGTGAGGTATTGGTAGTTGTAGGCGCCCTGCTTGAGCATCATGGTCTTTTCGTAGGCCTGATACGCCGGGTTGTACACCATGAGCGATTCGGGGTCGAAGCGGCGTTGGGTGAAGTCGCCGTCAAGGAACACATCGGCATTTTTCAACTGAGGAGCATAGAGGGTGAAATGCGCCATAACGTAGTCTGCCTCCGTGTCGGAGTCATTGGTGTTGGCATTCCTCACGGTAAAGCGGCCGAACTGCGTCTGGTCGTAGAGATAACTCTGTCCTTCGCGTGACTCATCGCCCCTGACGATGATGTGATAGAATGGCTCGGCATATTCTATGGTTTCCACATTCATGCCGGGATAGAGCGTGGACACACACTCCATGCGCCGGTACTCGTTTCCGGCCGGGAATACAAGTTCGGGTAGGTGCTGGTATGATGCTTTACCTCCGCCGGCTCTTGAAGGGGAGCGGAGAATTACTTCATTGTCGATACGTCCGTTCTGACTCACGATGATGGCGAGGTCAGTGTAGGGGTTGTGAAGCGCCGGTGCTTTCTTGTAATCGGCCTCTATGTCAAGCTGCTGATGGCGGCCGTTGTAGTCAAAGTCGGTGCGCGATGTCACACCCGCTCCCAGGTTTATGTTGTTCTCGGTTACGGAAAATGCAGCCTGGAGCAGGGTCGTGTCGGGGTCATCCTCGTTATAAACCTGCAGGAGGTAGTTGCCAGAAAGGGTATAATTCATCTGCTCGTTGGGCACCGTCAGGGAGTAGTGCACGTAGTTTATATTCGTACCCTGAGAGAAATCGTAAGTCTCTATCTCGGCCTCGTTGAATCCCGTGAGGTACTCGCTTTCGAGCAGTCCGTCAGGGCGCCACATGGCGTCGCAGTGCACAAGTCTGTAGCGCAGATAGCTGCGGCTGTCAGCTATCTCGTCGAAACTCACGGTGATTCTGTCGGACGGGGCACCGAGACTGACTATCGGAGGCGCATAATAGTTTCCTTCGGGATATACCTGTAGGCTGCGGAACGACGGTGAATAGATGGCCGTGCGGTCGGCGGCCTCCATGTCGCTCACCCCTATCAGGGCAATGACGGAGAGCGTAATGGCTGAGAGAATCCGTGCTGACAGCCTACGTAAGCCGATGCGCCTATATGCAAGTGTGCTGGTCATCAGTCGTTGGGTAAGTCCTGAGGCGTCAGGGCGTTATGTAATATGGTGACGGCATCCTCAATGAGCGTCATACAGGGCTTCGCACCGGGTACACGCAGCTCGCGGCACACGACCGACCCGTTGAGGGCCTTGAACTGCTCGACGAGCGAGGCAGTTGAGGCGTAAACCTTGCGTTTGTCAGCCGGTGAAGTGAAGCCGGTCAGTCCGTTAATGGCGGTCATGCCTGATATGGCTCCACATGTCTCACGGCTGCCACCGAATCCACCTCCGAATCCCGAGGTAATGGCTGCCAGGAGTTGCTGTGACGCATGCGAGGCGGTGACGTCATCAAAGGACATGGCCACGCACTGGGCGCATGTGTATCCGAGGGCGTGAAGCTCGCGGGCTTTATCTATTCTTTGTCGCAGGGTCATCATAATTATCGATTACCAATTAATGGGTGTCATTCCGTGGGCGGCCAGATAGCTGTTGGCACGAGTGAAATGGTGGTTGCCGAAGAAACCTCTCGAAGCGCTCAGCGGCGAGGGATGCGGCGAGGTGAGCACAAGGTGGCGTGAAGTGTCTATAAGGGGCATCTTGCTCTTGGCATACGAGCCCCAGAGTATGAACACCACGTGGTCTCGTCCATCCGAGAGAGCCTTTATGGCCGCGTCGGTAAGTTGTTCCCAGCCACGCCCCTGATGCGATCCGGCCTGATGGGCGCGCACGGTCAGGGTGGCGTTGAGCATCAGTACCCCCTGACGGGCCCATCGGCTGAGGTCGCCGTCGGTCGACATGGGTTGTCCCGTATCGTCGGCTATCTCCTTGAATATGTTGACGAGCGAGCGCGGAAGCGGCACGCCCGGATTGACCGAGAAGCTCAGGCCGTTGGCCTGTCCGGGGCCGTGATACGGGTCCTGTCCGAGAATCACTACTTTTACGTCGTCAAACGGACAGGAATCGAACGCTGCAAAGATTTTCCCTGCCGGAGGATACACCGTAGTCGTGCGGTACTCCTGGCGAACGAAGTCCGTCAGACCTCTGAAATAGTCGCTCTCCCATTGTTCGCTGAGGCGGGAGTGCCACGAGGGCTCAATCTTTACATTCATATTCTTTACGGTTTAAAGCCATGTGAGGCGTTTCCAAAGCCATTCGAGCGGACCCTGATGGTGGTTGCGCAGCCACCATCGGCTTGCGGCGGTGAGTACCGTCACGATGGCAAGACCGATGAGCAGTGACAGTGTGGCGCCACAGACACGATAGAGTCCGAATCCGAAATTGTAAAACAGAATCACACCGATGATGGACTGTGTGATATAGTTGGTCAGCGACATCCGGCCGAATGCTATGGGAAGGCGCTGAAAGGCGTAACCACCCTCGCCGCTTCTCCACCAGAAGAGCATGAAAACTGATACGAGGAACACCATCATCAGGAAGTTGGTGGGCAGTCCTAAAGCGATACCCCAGTGGCTTACCCATGTGGTGTGGGTCAGCTGGCCGGCTACGCTCTTCTGAATCAGAGTGACGGGGATATACAGTATGGCTGATGCCACGGCGGCACGACGCCAGAATGTGATTGATGTCGCGCTTCTGACAAACTTCTCGGTGCGTCCGAGCCACATGCCTAAAAGGAACAGTCCTGGTGACTGACAGATACGTCCGGCTTCAATCTGCCACAGATTGCTGTACAGTTGGCCGTTGCCGATATTGTCAATGATGGTCTGAAGGAAGTTGCCGTGCATACCCACTTGTTCGGCCTGCGCGGCATATACGGCAAACCGTGAGTTCAGGTCTATGTAATCGGGCCATACGAGGGCCGACAGCATGTGAATCCAGTCAATGGGTTGGAGAAGCAGTATGGTGGCTACAATCAATACTGTGCGGTTGCTCCACGAAGAGGCCGGAATCAATATCAGACCGCATACCGAGTAAAAGAGCAGAATATCGCCGTTATAGAACAGCGCATGAAGTTGCGCGAAACACGCAAGCAGAACCATACGCCATGCGAAGCGCCATCGGAAATCGCTGCCTCTCTTACGGGCGTTGCGCAGCTGTATGTAGAAACTGAATCCGAACAGCAGCGAGAATGTGGCGTATGCCTTTCCGGCGAGAAGAAACCAGATGACATCCACGACCTTTCCGTCAAGCCATTTCAGCCATTGAGGCTCCCACATGATTTCGGCAAACAGATTGTAGTGCTCTATCGAGTGAAGCAGCACGATGCCGATTAGGGCAAATCCTCTCAAGGCATCCACACATTCAAGTCGGTTGCCCGGAGCAGGGAGCTTTCTGTCTGTAGTCATGTCAAGTCTTGGTCGGTGATTCGGATTGGTATGAATTATTTAGATGCAAATGTAGCGAAAAAACGCGACAGAATGAAGCATGGAGGCCTGTTATGGAATAATCTTTGGGGAGGGCTACGCATTATGTCGTGGATTTTACTTAAATTTGTTGCCATGATAAGCCGTGAACAGATAAGAAGCGGGGCTGTCACTACCTTGACGCAGTATATGAAGCGTCACAGGTTGCGTCAGACCCACGAACGCTTTAGTGTGCTGGAGAAGGTGCTTGAGATGGACGATCACTTTACGATTGACACTCTGTGCGGCCTCCTGGCTGCATCTGATTTGCGTGTGAGTCGGGCTACGGTGTACCATACCATTGACCTGTTGGTTGATGCCGGATTGGTGCGCCGCCACACTTTCGGCAATTCCCAGACACGATATGAGAATATCGCCGGAAGTGTACACCACCATCATCTGGTGTGCACGGTGTGCGGCAGCGTCAGCGAGTTCAGCGATGGCGAACTTGACGAGCTTCTCGCCTCGCGCAGCTTCGATGACTTCAAGCCCGGCTACATTGACCTGTATCTCTACGGTACGTGCGGGCGCTGTCAGCGGCTGTCGAAAAAACAGAACAAATAAAATTAACAATCATATTCAGACAAACCAAGATGAAAGTTGACGTCTTACTCGGCCTCCAGTGGGGCGATGAAGGAAAGGGCAAAGTTGTGGATGTACTCACCCCGCGCTACGACGCAGTGGCTCGTTTTCAGGGTGGCCCCAACGCAGGACATACATTGGAATTCGATGGCCATAAATATGTGCTTCGCTCCATCCCCTCGGGCGTGTTCCAGCAGGGACAGGTCAATATCATCGGCAATGGCGTGGTGCTTGACCCCGTGCTCTTCATGGGAGAGGCCCGCGATCTTGAGGATGCCGGCATAGAGCTCCACAAGGTACTCCGCATAAGCCGCAAGACTCATCTCATACTTCCCACCCACCGTATGCTTGACGCTGCCGGCGAGAAGGCCAAGGGTAAGGGCAAGATAGGTACCACGGGCAAGGGTATCGGACCCACATATACCGATAAGATAAGCCGTAACGGTCTGCGTGTGGGTGATATAGAGATGCCCGACTTCGCCGAGCGTTATCAGGCTGCCCGCGATCGTCACCTGTCGATGCTCGCATCTATGGATGCCACTCCCGACGCTGCAGTTCTTGAAAAGCTTGAGAAAGAGTGGATGGAAGCCATCGAATATCTTCGCGGTTTCGAACTGATAGATTGCGAATACTATATCAACAACTTACTCGCAGAGGGTAAAAAGGTGCTGTGCGAAGGCGCCCAGGGTACACTCCTTGACGTCGACTACGGCTCTTATCCTTTCGTGACTTCATCAAACACCATCACCGCCGGAGCATGTACCGGACTGGGTGTGGCTCCCACCCGTATCGGCGATGTGTACGGCATATTC
>CAZNBC010000101.1:0-5689 GCA_964571125.1 uncultured Bacteroides sp. | reverse complement strand
AAGTCATTCGACCGTCTGAACGCCGAACGTGAGGCACAGGGCGAACCGCTGTTTGCCAACCCACGCAATGCAGCCTCCGGTACACTCAAGATGCAGAATCCCGCCGAAGTGGCCCGACGCGGCCTTGACGCATATTTCTATTACCTTCTTGGCGAGAATCTGCCGGCAGACACCCACTATGACAATATGCTCGAAGCCCGGAAGTGGGGATTCAAGGTATCGGACGTCATGACGCGCCTACATACCCTCGAAGAGGTCAACGACTTCATCAACTACTGGGACCACGCCCGCAGCGAACTCCCCGTGGCCACCGACGGTCTGGTTTTTAAGATAGACTCCCTGCGACAGCAGCTCAACCTCGGCTTCACCTCCAAGACTCCGCGCTGGGCCATAGCCTACAAGTTTCAGGCCGAGAGAGCGCTGACCAAGCTTGAATTCGTGTCATTCGAAGTAGGGCGTACAGGCGTCATCACCCCCGTGGCCAACCTTGACCCGGTACTGCTGTCAGGCACAATAGTCAAGCGCGCTTCACTCCATAACGAGGACATCATCCGTCAGCTTGACATACACGAGCACGACATGGTGTATGTGGAAAAGGGAGGTGAAATCATCCCGAAAATCACGGGAGTGGACACCACTGCCCGTAGCAATGACAGCAAACCGGTAGAATTTGTCAGCTTCTGCCCCGCCTGCGGCACTCCCCTGGTGCGCATCGAAGGCGAAGCGGCATGGATATGCCCCAATAAATACGGCTGTCCCCCTCAGATTACAGGCCGAATAGAGCACTTCGTAGGGCGCCGAATGATGGACATAGATGGCATCGGCGAAGAAATCTGCGAAGTATTGTTCGCGACCGGGCTCGTACGCAACATTGCCGACATCTACACCCTCACACGAGAGAAGCTCATGACGCTCGAACGCTTCGGAGAGCGCAGCGCCGACCGCATCATGGAGGGAATAGCCCGCAGCCTGACCATTCCGTTCGAGCGGGTGCTCTACGCCCTGTCGATACCCTACGTGGGCGAAACCGTAGCCAAGAAACTGGCAAGGGCTACAGGCAGTATGGACCGCCTTATGGAGATGACCGAGGAGCAGCTGACGGCTATTGACGACATAGGGCCGAGCATTGCACGCAGCATCACCGAATACCTTGCCTCTCCTGTCAATCGCGAAATCATCAGCCGCCTCAAAGAAGCCGGAGTGCAGATGGAGGTCTCAGGCTCACAGGCCTCAGAGGGCACCGACCGCCTCAAAGGAGCTTCGATAGTCATTTCCGGCACTTTTACCCACCATTCGCGTGACCAATACAAGGAACTGATAGAGCTTCACGGCGGTAAAAACGTAGGTTCCATCTCGAAGAAAACCGACTACGTGCTGGCCGGCGCCAACATGGGGCCCGCCAAGCTCGAAAAAGCCTCCAAACTCGGCATACCCATCATTGACGAGGCTCAGTTCCTGGCCATGATAGGTGACAATCCTGAATAAGCTACCGCATTGCCTGCATACAAATCTCTCCGTTAAGGTTGTTTAGCACCCTTAATAGAGAGTGTGTCAGGCGAAATGAGTAATTTTGTGAAATATGACTCAGTCCGTATCACAACCATCGTCATCATCGGCAGCCGACGAGCGCAAATCGCCGCGACTGTATCTCATGCCCGTGCCTCTTAGCGACGGTAACCTTCACGAGGTCATCCCCGAGCGCAATATTGAGATAGCCCGCCGCATCCGCTACTTCATAGTGGAGAATCTGCGCACGGCCCGTCGCTGGCTCAAACGCATGGCGCGCGACATAGACATAGATGCCTCCACATTCTACGTGCTCGACGAACACACCCGGCCCGAGGAGGTGGAAGCCATGCTCGCCCCTCTTGCCGAGGGACACGACATGGCCGTGATGTCCGAGGCAGGATGTCCCGCCGTGGCCGATCCGGGAGCCGATGCTGTCGCGGTAGCACAGCGACGTGGATACACCGTGGTGCCCCTCGTAGGGCCGTCAAGTATTCTCATGTCACTCATGGCCTCAGGATTCAACGGTCAGTCATTTACTTTCGCGGGGTATCTTCCCATCGAGCCGGCTAAACGCCAGAAATGTCTGCGCGACATGGAGCGCCGCGTGCGTAACGAACGGCAGACTCAGATATTCATAGAGACCCCTTACCGCAACAACCGCCTTATAGAGCAGTTGTGTCAGATTCTCCCGGGAGACCTCCGGCTCTGTGTAGCCTCCGATGTCACCGGCCCCGGGGAAAACATAATCACCCGTCCGCTCAGGCAGTGGTCGCGCAGCAAGTATGACTACGCCAAAGTGCCCACCATATTCCTCCTCGGATAATCCCTCTCGCCCCTCACAAATAGACTCAATTAACCGCTCAACCCCATGGCCCGCAAACTGCGCATACATATTGATCCCGCCCAGCCGGGGCTCTTCGACGAGATAGAGCCTGCGCTGCGACGTAAGGATCCGCTCGCTCAGGAGCCTCCTGTGCCCGATGTGGGCATAGCCGACTTCGTGGTGCGCTCGCGTGCCAAGATAAACGCCAACCCCGCTCCCTCATCACCCAACGTGATAGAGGACAACGGAGCTTTTACTCCCGTCGACCGCGAGAAACTGAATAATCCCGATTCGGTATGCTTCATCAGCTTCGGAAGCGGCAGTTCGGGCAACTGCTCATACATCGGTGATGCCACGGGCGGCATACTCATTGACGCGGGTATTGACCTTAAGACCGTAACACAGCGTCTCGAAGCCAACGGACTCAACATGAACATGGTCAAGGGTGTGTGCCTGACCCACGACCACAGCGACCATGTACGGTTCATCTATGCCATAGCGCGTCAGAAACCGGGCATACCCGTCTACTGCACACCCAAGGCATTCAACGGCATCATGCGCCGTCACAGTGTGTCACGTCGTCTCAAGGACTATCACCACCCCATCTACAAGGAGTTTCCGTTTACCATCGGTAACTTCGAGATTACAGCCTTCGACGTAAGCCATGACGGCACCGACAACTGCGGCTTCTTCATCACCCACGGCAAGCGCTCCATAGCTATCGCAACCGACCTCGGATGCATAACTCCGCGCGTAGACTACTACATGCGCCGCGCCAACCACATAGTGATAGAAGCGAATTATGATTCCGCCATGCTTGACGCCGGCCCCTATCCGGCATATCTCAAGAGCCGTATCCGCGCCGACTACGGCCACATGGACAATGTAGCCACGGCCCGGTTCCTCACCGACATTGTCAATCCTGCACTTCAGTCAGTATTTCTCTGCCATCTGAGTCAGGACAACAATACCCCTGAGACGGCATTCAACACCGTAGCCTCAATGCTTGAATCGGCCGGGATAACTCCTATCGGCGATGGCTCAGGCTCGCTCGAATCCGAACTCGCCCCGCTACAGCTCGCCGTGTTGCCCCGCTACGAATCCTCACTCCTATACACCTTCCGTAAATAATCACCTCATCCTCCACCATAGCGATGACCACTATCAGTCCCGACATAGCCGCACTGCTCGAACAAGAGGCGCAACGCATCAATCGCCCCGAATTCATTGCCGATGATCCGGTGCAGTTCCCCCGCCGTTTCGACAAGTTGCAGGACATTGAGATCGCTTCCCTCCTCAGTTCCACCATAGCCTGGGGACGACGCAGCATGATATGCAGGGATGCCGACCGCATGCTCGCCCTTATGGGCCATGACCCCTACAGCTATGTCATGGAGCAGGCCTATGAAGATTTGCCTGACTGCAACATACACCGCACATTCTTCGCCTCAGATCTGCGCCACTATCTGCGCGGACTTCATCTGATATATTCGCGCTACGGCTCACTTCAGGAGTTCGCGCGCCACCATCACGTAGAGCTCACCGAAGCTCCGGCGTGGGCATTGGCTGAAGCCATTAACGGCGCTCTCAGCGAAGCCAACAATGGTGTCAGCGACTCACGCTGTCTGCCGCTCAACCTCCGCACTACCGCCCTGAAACGCCTGAACATGGCTCTCAGGTGGCTGGTGCGCAACGATGGCATCGTTGACCTCGGAGTGTGGGACGTCATCTCACCCTCGCAGCTCTATATCCCGCTTGACGTGCATGTCGGCAATACAGCCCGCTCCCTGGGCCTCGTCACCCGTAAGGCCAACGACCGACGTACCGCCACAGAGCTTACCGAAGCTATGCGTACTCTCAACCCTGCCGACCCGGCCCTCTATGACTACGCCCTGTTCGGTATCGGAGTGGCTGACCGCGCAATCTCTCTCGAGAATGGAGAGTATAAAATAAAAAATTGAAAATTCTTATCCCGGATAATTCATAACATACGACATATCATGACTTCACGTATAATCTCACTGTTGTTGCTCATCGTATCGCTGGCCCTACCGGTGGATATTTCTGCCGAAACCAAGCCTCAGGCCGCCATCGAGATGGCTTCGACTCACCACGACTTCGGCACCATCAAGGCCTCTGACGGGCCGGTGACCGCCCGCTACGAGCTGACCAACACCGGCTCCGCTCCGCTTGTCATCATCAATGTCACCAACGGAGGATGCGGATGCACCACACCCGAGTATCCCAAACAGCCGGTTGCTCCGGGCAAAAGTGCCGCCATAACCATCACCTTCGACCCCACGGGCCGTCGCGGAGAATTCAACCGCGAGGTAAAGGTGAAGACCAACGCCGGCAAACGTATCTCACTCCGCTTCAGCGGCGTAGTGGTGCCCTGATACCCTCATAATACTGACCTCATAACTCTGACTTAATACATCTATGAATCTTTCCCGCTCCTTCAGTCTCCTCGCAGCCCTCATATTATGGCTCGGTGCCTCAGCCGGCCCCAATGCACGATGGACATCGCTCAGCCACAACTTCGGTGCCTTCAGCGAAGACCTCGGCATGGTAGACTGCGTGTTCACTGCCGTCAACACCGGCGATGCACCCCTGCAGGTACTCAGCGCAAGAGCTAACTGCGGATGCACCATACCCGATTACGACCGCAACCCCATAGCTCCCGGTGACACCCTCCATCTCCGCGTAAGCTATAACCCCTCCGGCCGTCCCGGACGATTTGACAAGAAAATATACGTCTATACCAACACTGACGACAATAAATACGTGCTTACCATACGGGGTACCGTCATGGGTTCGCAGAACACTATCCAAAGCCATTATCCGATACCCGTCGAAGGTATGCACATCAGCTCCACCATGTTACCCATGGGCGAAAAAATCAAGGGCGGCTCAGCTTCGAGCGCACTGCGATGCTACAACAGCACCGATTCGGCACTCGTGCCCGTAGTCGAAAACCTACCCTCATACATGACCGCCGAAGTCCGCCCCCCGATGGTGAAACCCGGCGAACAGTTCGTCATATCCTTCACTACATTCACCAATAAGTGTCCTCATTACGGTATCGTCACCGACACTGTATACGTCAAGGCTGATGCCGCAAGCTCTGTGTCCGTACCCGTGACCGCCGTCCTCACCATCAAGGAATCCTTCAAAGACCTCACTCCCGAGCAGCAGGCAAAGGCACCGCGTGCCACACTTTCGACCGACCTCATTGACTTCGGTCGTGTAAGCCGTACCTCAGAGGAGCTGCATCAGTCTTTCACCGTCACCAATTCCGGAGGTGAGACTCCCCTGCTGATCCGTCGTATCTACACACCGGCCCAGGGCGTGAGAATC
>CAZNBC010000100.1:0-5737 GCA_964571125.1 uncultured Bacteroides sp. | reverse complement strand
CTCAGAGATATTGCGCACACCGAGTTTCTCGAATATCTGCTTGCGATACTTCTTGATGGTGTCAGGCGACAGGCACATCTTGTCGGCAATTTCTGCCATTGTCAGGCCCTGTATGGAAAGCGTGATGACTGACTTCTCCCCCTCGGTGAGCGTCGGCAAATTCCGCTTCTCCCAACGACGCGTCGTCAGGTTGTATTCATAGAAGTCGCTTGAGTGGACATTGTGTATCTCGACATGGCCGGGAGTAGTGTGGTTGGATACCGAAACGATACAGAGGGCGAGCCATAATCGTCCGTCAGAAGTTTGGGCAAGAGGAGTAAGTTTATGATTGATCAGAATCGGACGTCCGTGGTTAACGACGTGAAAATCATACTGAATACACCAGTCTCTTCTTTCCTCCGCAGGGATTGAATTATGGAAGGCAAAACCGGCACGGTTAATCTCTACCAAAAGTGATTGTTCATCCTCCGGTACGTATTCCAGATAGAACTGATAACCCAACTCCATCACTTGCTCAGGCGTTATTCCACACAGAAACATCGGATTGGGCGACACGTACAGAAAGTTATGCTTGAAATAGTCAATGATGTAGACGCTGTGGTATGTGGAGCGTGAAATTGCCTCGGCAAAACGAATGTATTCCTTCGCCCTACCATAGTCAAGCTCCTCATGAAGCTTCACCTCATTATCCGGTATGAAATAATCATTTATATAGTGGCCCACAGGTTTCCTATTGCAAGAAAAGCATAACGCCTTTTAATTTTACCAGAATGTCACGGAACGGTCAGCACCGTTCCAACCACAAATTTAGTGATTTATCCCTTAACCTCAGCGATTCCCTCCATAAAATAATCAGGTAACATAGCGCACACTCCGACAACTACGTAGCTACTTTTATGCATGATGGTCTCCATCCTGAAATATGCATTGGGGGCTGGATTGGGGGTATTGATTGGTCAGAGGGGACGGTTGGTTTAATTTATGGAGAGGGGATGGAGAGAAAGTATTAACTTTACACCATGACTACAGCCCGCAATAAAGCTTCACGCAATACCGAGAGCGCCATATACATAAGCATCTGGCTTATTGTAGCCTTATTCAACCTTACCAATATGGTGCTGACCAAGACTCACTACGACCATTCGCATGTGAGGCTTCACGACCTTGCATTCCTTGCCTCCAATCTACTTCCGCTTTTTATCCTCTTCCTTATCAACAACTACCTGCTGCTGCCACGCCTCCTGCTCAGAAACAAGTATGCAGGATATGCTTGTGCCGTGGCTGTAGCCATAGCCTTGATATGGGGTGAGCAGATACTTCAGTTCTCTTACCTCAGACCGGCCCTATGTGGCGACGCCATACGGCCCGCGCCACATTTCCAAGGCCCGCGCCATCTGCTTCCGATGCCTCTGTGGGTTGACCTGATTTACGACCTTCTTGTCATAGGATGTAACATCGCGGTGGCGCTTATTTTTCAGCGTATACGCGACCGCTTTGAGCAGGAAAGCCTCATGAAAGCCAACGTTGAGGAGCAGCTGAATTATCTCAAGGCACAGATTAATCCGCACTTCTACATGAACATGCTCAACAACATACACGGCATGATAGAGATTGATGCGGAGAAAGCACAGGAGATGGTAATAAACCTCTCGAAACTCATGCGCTACATGCTGTACGAGAGCGCGAATGAGCGTATAGAGCTTTCATCAGAGATACACTTCCTCGACATATATCTGCAGATGATGCGTCAGCGCTTCCCCGAGGAAAAAGTAGCGATAGATATTTCACTGCCCGAACCGACGGAAACAAACGGAGTCATGATAGCTCCACTGCTGTTCCTGGTGTTTATCGAAAACTCCTTTAAACATGGTATCAGCTACAAAGAGGACTCATTCGTAAAGGTCAAGATAAAGATTGAGGACGGAGTGGTGAGATTTCATTGCACCAACAGTGTGCCGAAGTCTTCGCAAAATCAGCAAAAGGAGGGTATCGGCCTCCAGAACGTGCAGCGACGTCTTTCGTTGATATATGGCGATAAAGCCAAACTGAACTTCCTGAAGAATCACGACACCTTTACAGTGTCATTAACAATTCCCGCTCATGAAACTCCGCACGATAATAATTGATGACGAACCAATAGCACTCGAAAAACTCAGAAAATATGTCGAAAAAGTGCCGTTTCTGGAACTTTCAGGTGCTTTTCAAAGCGGCACTGAGGCCATTACCGAGCTTCTGAACGGTCAGGTTGATTTGATTATCACGGACATACGCATGCCCGACCTCAGCGGCATAGACCTCATAAACTCGCTCCCCTCGCCACCTATGATTATCTTTACCACGGCCTACTCTGAGTATGCCGTGGAGAGCTACCGCTTCTCGGCCGTGGATTATCTGCTGAAACCATACAGCTTCGCCGACTTCCAAAGGGCTGTAGGCAAAGCCATGGAGCGTGCGAAACCCGTTACCGCCGCCCCCGTACAGATTTCTCCTGAAGATTCCATCTTCGTAAAAGTCGACTACAGATATATACGCGTAGACCTCAAGTCAATACGCTATATCAAAGGCTACGGCGAGTATCTGCAGATATTCGTCGACTCCTCCCCCACACCCCTTGTAACACTTAGCTCGTTCAGCGCCATCAGTGACAAACTGTCGTCGAACTTCCTGCAAGTCCACCGCTCGTATATCGTCAACATGGACCGCGTGGCACTCATAATGCGCAACCGCATTACCATGGATTGCGAGACAGTAATATCCGTTGGTGACAGCTATAAAGCTTCCTTAGCCAAGTATCTCACCGATCATTCCGTAGGGACCACCAACCGTAAGGGTGACACAACGGTATGACGTATGGCTGCCCGATGTGCTTACCATCTGTATCGGATTCACCGAACAAAGATACGGATTGGTTGAACGCATTGGCAGTTGGTTGAACTTAATTGCCGGACTTAAGGATTCTGGATAGCTTTGTATCCGTAAAACTGAATAATAAGGTAAGATGAAACACTTTCTTGTGGCATTAGCTATTTCCTCAGCTATCTCCTTAGCCGGATTATCTCCGATTGCCGCACAGTCGGTATGGACCTACCCCGAATGTGTGGAGTATGCCCGTACACATAATATCAATCTACAGAAGTCGCGCCTGACCGAAGAGAGCGCGAGATATGACCTTGACGAGGCGAAGGCGCAGTGGCAACCCTCTCTTGACTTCGCCACCAATCAGGGTTACAGCAACTATCCGTGGGGCGACCCAGTGAAAAATTCATATATCAGCAACTACGGCCTTAACTCTTCATGGACCGTATGGAACGGTGGCGTACGTGAGAATAATATCCGCCGACAGAAGCTTCAGGGCCGCATCAATGAGCTTAACACCGGCGATGTGATGCGCACTCTCGAGACCGACCTTCTGCAAGTGTACATCAACATACTCTACGCCAAGGAATCCATAGGTATATACCTTGAGGCAGCACGTCTCAGTCAGGCTCAGGCCGAGCGGGCACGTCAGCTCATGGAAGCCGGACGCCTCTCACGTGTAGACTATGCCCAGCTGAAGTCGCAGTATGAACAGGACGAATACGCCGTGGTCAACGCTCAGGGTACCTACGACACACGCCGGATGGAGCTTAAAAAGCTCCTCGAACTGGGTATAGAGCAGGAAATAAACCTGAAAGATGTGGAGTGGACGGCCGAGCAGATTCTCGCCAAGCTCCCAGATATGAGCGAAAGCTATCAGCTGGCCGTCGAGACCGACCTGCGTATCCGCAGTCTCGAACTTGAAAAAGAGGGTACGGACATTGACATAGCCATTGCCAAGGCCGGCAGGATGCCCAAGATAGCACTCAACGCTTCGGTCGGCACAGGCTACGGTGCTCCCGGCGACCCATTCGGCATGTCGCTCAAGAAAGGTCTTAACGAATCACTCGGACTCACTCTCAGTGTGCCCATCTTCGACAATAAAAAGACATCCTCGGCTGTAGCACGGTCGAAAGTGCAGGCCATCAATGCCCAACTTGATATAGAGCAGCGATATACCGACATAGCACAGACTGTCGAAAACTGGTATATAGACACCCGGTCGGCCCAGTCGCGCTATGTGGCAGCCGAACAGCAACTCTCAGCCGCGGAGCTTACCGACGAGCTGACAAACGAACAATTCAAACTCGGACTTGTGAACACCGTGGAGCTTATGACCGCCCATAACGACCTGACTCAGGCACGCCATGTGCTTCTTCAGGCCAAATACATGGCCATGCTCGGGCAAAAGATGATAGAATACTACCGCACGGCGACTGTCAGTCTTGATTAAGGCATTAACTCAACCACCCGATTAAAATATCCTATTATGAAAATATACAATCTTATACTCGCAGCCACACTCACAGTGGCCGCTGTAGGCTGCGGAAAGAAGAGCCGCACGGTACTTGAGACCGTAACGGTGACTCAGGGCGACATCACCGAGACTGTCACCGCCACAGGAACCGTAGAATCGGTAACGCAGGTAGACGTCGGCACACAGGTTACAGGTATCATCGACAAGCTCTATGCCGACTATAACAGCATCGTCACAAAAGGTCAACTCATCGCCGAGATTGAAAAAACCATGCTTGCCAGCGACCTCAAAAGCGCTCAGGCCAACGTGGAGTCGGCACGCCTGACCTATGAGTACAACCGCACCAACTACAACCGCGACAAAGCCCTCCACGATAAGCAGCTGATAAGCGACTACGAGTTTCAGACGTCGCAGAAAGACCTTGATGTGTCAAAGGCTGCTTACGACAAAGCGCAGGCCGACTGCATCCGCGCAGCCAAGAACCTCAACTATGCCGAAATCTACTCTCCCATTGACGGAATCGTAATATCGCGTGAGGTAGAAGTAGGACAGACTGTCGTTTCCAACATGAACGTTGCCAACCTCTACACCATAGCCGACCTTGACAACATGCAAATCATCGGCAATGTCGACGAGGCGGATATAGGCCAGGTAAAGGTAGGACAGCGTGTTACTTTCTCGGTGGACGCTTATCCCGACGACCTATTTGACGGCTCAGTAACTCAGGTGCGCCTCAATCCCACCACCGAAAGCAACGTAGTGACCTACGAGGTAGTAGTGGCTACATCCAACCCCGACCACAAGCTCATTCCGGGCCTGACGGCCAACCTTACCATCTATGTGATGGAGGCAAAGGATTGCCTTATTCTTCCCGCCGAAGCATTCAATTTCACACCCCAGGAGTTTGAGGACGCCAAGAATCTGCCGGTCGCCGAGGCTCCTTTGGCAAAAAGTGACTTTAAAGACGGACAACGCAGCGTATGGGTTGAGGAGAACGGCAAACTCATAAACCGCGCCGTGTCAACCGGTCTTAGCAACGGCTTCAAGACTCAGATACTCTCCGGTGTGAGCGAAGGTGAGAAAGTGGCTACAGGTTATGAAACCTCTGCGATGGGTTCAGGCGACAAATCAGCGCCCACAAGTCCCTTCGCACCCAAGCCTCCCAAAGGTGCCGGAAAGAAATAACCGAATATGACTCGGCAGAGAATCAACAGATAATGAAAGAGCGTAAAGAAATAATCCGTGTAGAGAAACTCCGGCGTGAATTCATAGTCGGGGGCGAGAAAGTCAAGGCTCTGCGAGGAGTTTCCTTCACGATAAAGGAGGGCGAATTCGTGACCATCATGGGCACATCAGGCTCCGGCAAGTCAACGCTCCTCAACATACTCGGATGTCTTGACACAC
>CAZNBC010000099.1:5082-5786 GCA_964571125.1 uncultured Bacteroides sp. | reverse complement strand
AGCTATGCCTTCCAATCGTTATAATCAGTTTAACCACACATCTGATTGACGATATACGGCGCATAAAGATTATGTCTATATTAGTCGTAGTTGGTTTTGTAGTTGCTATTTATGGGACCAGTAATGTACTTAGTGAGTTTACTTGGTTTCGTTCTCTAAGCAGTTGGTCTAAAGTCTTCGAAACAGATGGTTTTCAGGAATATATTGTCAAAGAAACAGCAATATTCCAGATGGTCAAATATTCTTTATACTTTATTGCATTAGTATATGGGGTTTCCTCTATTAATAAAAAGTTCATAATACCATGGAGTTTACTTATAACAGAATGTATTATAGGTAGTATATGTGCTATTTTTATTAATCTAAAAGATATTAAAGACAATCCCTTCGTAGCACTAATTCTTTTCTTAGTTATATTATTAATACACTGGATTCCTATTATATGGATGCTGGTTAAAGGAAAGAAAAAAGACACGGATTATATGATAGAAGATGAAACAGTAGAAGATATCCAAGATGCACAAGAAACACAAGATATAGAACGTGTCCAATCTACCCCAAATCGTTCATCAGACATTGAGACGCTTAAACAGCTAAAAGAATTATTTGACACCGGTGTTTTGACACAAGAAGAATTTCAGACTGAAAAATCTAAAATATTAAATCATTGATTTTACTTTCAAATATAGATTCATAGTGGAACC
>CAZNBC010000099.1:0-5072 GCA_964571125.1 uncultured Bacteroides sp. | reverse complement strand
AAATTTGAGAAGCTAAAAGAATTAAAGCAAAAGCTTGATACAGGGACTCTTACACAAGAAGAGTTTGACAAAGCCAAAAAGAGTATTCTTGAAGCTGATAATGAGCCCCTATATTCCGAGACTCAACAGATAGAATCAGATGAATCAGACGACATTTCAACGGAATCCACCTGGAATAAGTGGCTAATCGCAGCAGTATGTGCTATCGTTGTGATTATAGGCGTTGCTTTAGTTATCGGCAACCATAGCGATAATTCCGCTACTCAAGAAAGCGATATTGATTCATTTGGGACAGATACTGTTGTCAATGAACCTGTAGTAGCACAGGACGAGAACGAGAATGACACTTACAGTGATACTCACAATGACAGTGATACTCACAATGACAGTGAAAGGTCTTATAGTCCGTGGGTAGTAAAATACTTTAACAATGAATGGGAAGAGGATGATGTTTCTAAACCCATGCTTGTTGCAACTATAATTGGTAGCGGTTGGAATATACATATTGACTATCATCAGATAGATATTCCAACTTTCCGTATTTACTTAGTAGACAACAACGGGTATAAAACCAGTATGTATAACCCAGTCAAGGTATTAGTGCGTGGGTCTGATGAAGTAACAAGGATGGTTGATATAACCGGTGTAAGAAATGGAATCATCTTTATTGAAGACCCTGAGACTGTTGAAGCTCTAATTAGATATTTTGATCAAGAGATTTTTGATATTCGTCTCGATTTTAATAAATATAACGAAAGTCATTCCACTAAAGGGAAATGGTACTTCCCAGGAACCCTACGACGCGCAATCAAGGATTTGCTACCACCCAATATTAATTGGAATCCGTCAATGGTAGCATACTATAATACTCATATTGGCGATTGTGTGTATGAGTTCGATATGTTTGAAGACCCCAAAGTCAAGCCACGCCTTGAGTATATGATGGGAGAGGATAATTTCAATTATATGACCTCTATCTATCAGACACAGCGCTCTATTGAGTATAAGGACGGTTTGTTCTGGTCTTCGGCATTTAAGGCGCACCAGTGTTGCGATCCCGCGACGCTATGGGCATACGACGAAAATCAGGATGCTTTCTACGTCTGGATGCGAAAAGATGAAGAAGATTATTGGTGGAGTGAGTCGGGTAACACTCCCAATAAATTCAAAGGGCTCGTATACGATCAATTTTGTATATTATATTCTGAGACTGAATAAATTTAATGGAAAGACACGGGCCTTGTGTAGTGCAGCATCGGCGGCCTTCGGGCGCCGTGACACAGACCGGACCATAACCCCGAGCACCTCCCTCCGGTCGGTGGTCGGGGTTATGAATGTATCAATACCCTGCGGGTATTTGCTCCGGATAAGGGGTTATCGGGACATCTGCTCCGCGATGTCCGCACTGTTGATGTCGTACTGCCGCCGTGAATTCATATGCCCGCAGATGCGACATACCACGGAGTGGGTGTGTCGGGGGTTATTCCCAGTAGGGGATTTGGGAGGGGTGGTAGATGAGGCGGGTGGTGGAGACGGGGGCGGCGAGGAAGTAGCCGAGGCAGAAGGAGCCGGTGAACATGCGGTCGCCGTTGTAGTCGCCGTTGTTGAGGGAGGTGAGGTAGTCGGCCATAGTGCGCGATACGGGCATGACCTCAATGTCTACGACGTCGCCCTCCTTGAGCACCTCGTCGTCATCTTCCTCATCAATGTCTTTGCGCGAGGTAAGCATCATGGTGTCCACTACCCCGTCAACGGCGCTGTGCGAACTTACGGTCTGCCACTCGTAGACCTCACCGTTGCGGTACACTCTCATCCAGTAGTATGTCTGCGGGTCGCTGTCTTCGGTAAACTGCACTTTCAGCACTGCTACGTCGTCGTAGGGCATCCTTATCCAGTTGAATTCAGCCGACAGTATCTCTACGGGAGGGAGCATACGGGAGGAGGATGTGTAGGTGTCATCGCCCAACCTTACATTCAGCCGATAGTCATGGCCGGGGACACCGCACAGGGCGGAGGAAGCAAACACTCCCGCCGAGTCCACGCTGAGGCTGATGGCACTGTCAGAAGTCAGGTCAATGACCGACACGGTAGCATCAGTAACGGTGGTGACGGAGAACGGCTCATCGGTAGCGACTGTACGGGTAAGCTTCACACTCGCCCCCCGCTGCGTAAGCAGTCCTTCGATTACAAGCTGCTCGGGTATGTCATGATATTGGAAATCAATCTCTTTCTCGCAGGAGGAGAACAAAGCCAAGGCAGCTAACGGTATGATATGTTTAAGCGAGGTCACAGGCAACTGAATTTCAGGAGGATTAAAATTTGAGCGTATAGGAGACAGAGGGCACTATGCCGTACATGGAATACTGCACCGCGCGCGTACCCGAGGGCCGGTAGGGACAGTTCTCGAAGTATATCATGTAGGGGTTGTAGTGATTGTAGAGGTTGTACACACCGATATTCCACTCATAAGTAAATTTTTTGCCTACATGGCGGTAGTTGGCGGAAATGTCAAGGCGGTGGGTAGAGGGAGTGCGATAGGAATTGCGCTGCGAGTAATAATAGATGGTCGCACCCGAGAGCTGATACTTGGCGTCAGGAACCGACAGCGCCTGCCCCGAAGCGAAAAGGAAGGAGGCTGAGAGGCTCCAGCGAGGAGTAAGGTCAAACATTGCCACAACGTTTAGGTCATGGCGACGGTCGTTGGAGGCGTCATACCAGCGGTCGTCGTTAATACCTGCGATACGCGACTGAGTCTTCGACAGGGTATAGGACACCCACCCGGTCAGACGCCCGGTGTTTTTGCGCAACATCAGCTCCAAACCATAGGAACGCCCCTTACCTCCGAGGATAAGATTCTCAAGGTTGATATCGGAGACCATCATGACTCCCGAGCGATAGTCATAGACATTCCGCAGCGACTTGTAGTACCCCTCGGCCGACCACTCCCACATGGCGCTATCGTCAGTGCCGGTATATCCGAGCGAATACTGCCATGCCGTCTCGGGCTTAATCCCTGCGGAGGTTATGGCGTAACGATCAAAGGGGAAGGTATTGGCCGATGAACGTATGGCATGAAGATTCTGAGAGCTACGTGACACTCCGGCCTTAAGCACCTGACCCGAGGTGACAGCGTATTTCATGCTCAAACGCGGCTCAGGTATCAGATAGGTCTTGGCGATACCGTTACTCCCCTGCACCGTGCCGGGATGATAATAGTCTACCAGTTCGGCGAATGAATGACCGCGGAGAGCCGAAAAGATATTCAACCTGACTCCGCCCTCAAGGGAGAAGCGGTCGGTAATATCGCCCCTGTAGTCGAGCCAAACATCATTGGCCCAACCTGAACGGACCTCTTTCTCCTTAGTGTCGTTCACAGTCCATTCCCCCGATTTCACACGAAACAGCTCCGTGCGGTAGCCGGCTTCGAGCTCGTGGGTGTCGCTTATCGAACAGGACACGCGCTCATTGAATGACGCGGTACGGATATACTCGTCAAGACGGCTGTTGTCGTTCATGATGTCCATCCACATGTTTCCCGTGTAGTTGGTCCACGCTCCCGTAGTGATGAACCGCCAGCGGTCGCCACGGCGTGCCGTCCACTTTACCGAAGCAGCCATGTTGCCCCAGTCCATCCACATGATGTCGGAGATACCCATATTATCGTGGGTAACGGAGAATGACAAATCAAGGTAGTCATTCTGACGTGGGCGGTAACGTAGGCGCGTATTCACGTCATAGAAGTGCATGACCGTGCTGCGGTACTTCGGCACAATCTTCAGGAAAAGGTCGGCGTAGGAGCGGCGCACGCTTGCAGCCAACGACAGCTTGTCCTTGACTATGGGGCCGTTGACATTGGCTTTGGCGGCAAGCAGCCCGATAGTTCCCGAGGCATGCCAGCGCTCCATACTTCCAGGAGCGAGCTGTATGTCAAGCACCGACGAGGTCGCCCCGCCGAAATAGGATGGCATCAAGCCCTTATAGAGAGTGGCGCCTCCGAGAGCATCCTCATTGAAGGTTGAGAATATGCCCATCACATGCGAGGGATTGAAGAGCGTGGCACCGTCAAGCTGTATGAGATTCTGCGAGGCTGTACCACCGCGCACCATATATCCGCCCGAACCCTCGCTCTCCTGACGCACGCCGGGGAGGAGGGTGATAGATTTGATAATGTCGACTTCACCAAACAGTACGGGGGCTTTCTCAAGCACCGGCATCTCCAGTTTCTCAACACCGAGGAGTACGTTGGCTACGCGCTGTGCCGACGAGTTACCCTTGATGACAACCTCCTGAAGGACCGTGCTCTCTATTGTGTCACGCTCAAAGCTTCCGTCAGGGGTCTGAGCAAAAGAGGACGGAGCCGTGACAATGAACGCGACTATTAAGCGGCCTATGACAGAGACGAACCTATGATACATTTTCTTGCGAAAAGACATGAGGCTGCGTCCGAAAAACTTCAGGCTCAGCCTCATGCGTAGTATAATTATAATCAGATAATTAGAGGTCAGGCGCGGAGCTTAGAAGCTGCCGTCAAGCTCTACCTCCTCTTCCTGAGCTACCTTGTTGGGAGCCTCGAGGCCGTAGTGGCAGCGGGCATCCATAGCCTTGAGGATAAGACCGATGATGAAGGCTGCGACACCGAGACCGGCAAACACACACATGGGCACGGTGTAATTGTACTGCAGAGGGTCAGTAACGCCTTCATTGGTGGCGCTCAGCACCGAACCGATAATCATGGGGAAGGCGTAGAGACCGATGTTCTGAATCCAGAATATCAGCGCATAGGCCGAGCCGATGAGCTTCTCGTCAATCATCTTGGGCACCGAGGGCCAAAGTGCGGCGGGAACGAGCGCGAACGATATGCCGAGCACGATGATGGCGGCCATAGTGATGATGACCGACTGGGTGGCAGGCACTACGAAAGCAAAGGTGAGATGACAGAAAATCATGAGCAGCGCACCGATGATAAGCATGGTCACGCCCTTGCCCTTAATGTCAAGATAGTGGCCGATGAAGGGGGTGACGATAGCGGCACCGATGGGGAACACGAAGAACACGAAGCCGGCGTCCTGAGC
>CAZNBC010000098.1:0-5826 GCA_964571125.1 uncultured Bacteroides sp. | reverse complement strand
GATCTAAAAATCCGAATTAAGACACTCTTGCAGGATAATTGCGTTGTTATGCTCAGTGTCGTGAGATGAGTATAGAAGGGTCACCACAGGCTTGGCCTCTATGAGTTTCTTCAACGCATCATAAGCCGGATTATTTATAAGCTCTGCCTTATATCGTTTTCCAAATTCCATCCATTCAGCTGTTGGGTTTTCGTGAAACCACTGACGCAATTCAGTTGATGGTGACACTTTCTTATCCCATAGATCGTAGTGGAATGTTTCGTGTGAAAGCCCACGTGGCCACAGCCGGTCAATATATATCCTGAAGCCATCTTCGGGCGAGGCGGCCTCATAGGCTCTTTTGGTAATTATCTTTGTTTTCATACTGTTATCATTTATCCGGAAGATTATTGACTAATCATGGTTTGCTTTTGTCAGGTGTATTTATCACAGCATGGTTTGTGACATTTTGTAATCGCCGAAGAATTAAGAAGTACACTTCTATTCACCCGCGGGAGACAAATATTAATGCTGACCCTGAATAACTCTATCACTACCGCGTGAATATACCACCTGAGAAGTGGTACAACTCGGACGATGTGGGCGGGAAAAAAGAAAGCCTTTGAAACCGGATGGTTTCAAAGGCTTGGTTGTGACCCCGGAGAGGCTCGAACTCTCGACCCAATGATTAAGAGTCATTTGCTCTACCAACTGAGCTACGGAGTCAATTTCGCTTGAGAGGCAGTGGCTGAAACGCTGCGTTTCTCAAATGCGATGCAAAGGTAGGGGTATTTTTTTTACCGACAAAATTTTTTCCGAAAAAAATGAGAAAAATCTGCGCAACAGGGGCGGAATGGCGGTATCTATGTCGTCAGTCGTTGCCGCTTGGAGGTGTCATGGAGTAGGGGGCTGATTCCTGAGAGGTGCCTCTGTTGAGGTTGGGGAGGGGTGACATGGTGAAGTTGAGCGTTGGGCCTTGCAGGAGCATGTCACGGGTCAGATAGTTGAGGTCGTAGGGGAGGCCGTCAACTGTCAGGCTTTCGACATAGCGGGCATCATCTGAGGCCGGGAGATCGGAAGGCAGAATGTCGGGTGATGAGGCGTTGCCGGGCTTGGAGGCCTCCGGAGTGTTTGTCCGGGTGGCATTGATGGTTACGGTACGGCCGTTTTCGAGATGGAGGAGGGCACGGCGGAAGAGTGGAGCGCCGAGTGCGTACTGGCCTGTGCCGGGTGCTACGGGGTAAAATCCAAGTGAGGAGAATACGTACCAGGCGGAGGTCTGTCCGTTGTCTTCGTCGCCACAGTAGCCGTCGGGAGTGGGGGAGTACATGCGGCGCAGTGTCTCGCGCACGTAGTGCTGCGTCTTCCAGGGTTCCCCGGCCCAGTCGTAGAGGTATATGATGTGCTGGGCGGGCTGGTTGCCGTGGGCGTAGTTGCCCATCCCGGCTATCTGCATCTCGCGTATTTCATGTATGACAAATCCGTAATACGAGGCATCGAATACCGGCGGCAGTGTGAATACGCTGTCAAGCATGGTCGTGAACGCCTTGCGGCCACCCATGAGGTCGATGAGGCCCTGAGGGTCATGAAACACCGACCACGTGTAGTGCCATGCGTTACCCTCGGTAAAGGCATCGCCCCACTTGAAGGGTGAGAAGGGTGAGTCGAAGGTGCCGTCGCTGCGTCGCCCGCGCATCAGGCGTGTCTCGGGGTTAAAGAGGTTGCGATAGTTCAGTGCACGTCGGGCATAGAGTTCCTGTTCATGTGCGGGGCGGTCGAGGCGTTTTGCCAGCTGCCATATCGCCCAGTCGTCGTAGGCATACTCCAGCGTGCGCGCCGCGCTTTCATAGATGCCCGTATCGCAGGGCACATATCCCAGACGGTTGTATTCCTCATATCCCAGTCGGCCCGATGAGTTTACGGTAGGGTGTACACCCTCCGTAGCGGCCACGATGCCTCGCCACAACGTGGCGGTGTCTGTCACCTGCACCCCGCTTAGGTATGCGTCGGCGAGCACCGAGGCGGTATTGTTGCCCACCATACACCCTCTGTGGCCCGGTGACGCCCATTCGGGATAGAACCCGCTTTCGCGGTAGTGATTGAGATACCCCTCCTGAATCTCGCGGTTCACCGAGGGATAAAGCAGATTGAGCAGCGGGAAGAGTGCGCGGAACGTATCCCACACCCCGGTGTCGGTATACATCGGGCCGGGGTACACATTTCCGTCGTGGGGCGAGTAGTGCACGGTGTCGCCCTGAGCGGTTATCTCATAGAATTTCCGCGGAAACAGCACCGAGCGGTAAAGCATGGTGTAGAACAGGCGGTCAAGATCGCGGTCGCCATCCGTGTCTATCTCCACGCGCCCCAGCACATCCTGCCACGCCTGTCGTCCACGTTCTCTTACGGTGTCAAACGAATCGTCGCCGACCTCTCGGAGATTGACCAACGCCTGTTCGGGGCTGATGAATGACGAGGCCACGCGTGCCGTCACCACATCGCCCCTGCGCGTGGGCTCGAACCGCAGCCCCACGACCGAATCCTGATTTTCCTCAACGGTGAAAGGTCTGTCAAACTCTATGACGAAGTAATTGGCAAAATTGTCGCTTACCCCGCCCGAATTCTTCGAACTGCGGCCTGTGACACGCCGCTGCGTCGGGTCGGCCTCTATATGGCCGCTTCCGTCAAAGGCATCCACCACCATGAAGGCATCCTCAGCCTCGGGATAGGTAAACCGCAGTATGGCCGCGCGCTCCGTAGGAGTCATCTCAGCCGTGATGTCATAGTCGGCCAGATATACCTTGTAGTAATTCGCCTCGGCCTTCTCTGCCTTATGTCCGAAGTGGCTGCCGCGTCGCAGATGGCTCAGCTCCAAACGTCCCGTCTCGGGCATCAGTGAGAACATGCCGTAGTCGTTGATCCACGGGCTCGGCTGATGTGTCTGCTTAAATCCGCGGATTACGCGGTCGGTGTAGGAATACT
The DNA here is from genome assembly GCA_964571125.1 of uncultured Bacteroides sp. Classification (GTDB taxonomy): domain Bacteria; phylum Bacteroidota; class Bacteroidia; order Bacteroidales; family Muribaculaceae; genus Paramuribaculum. The sequence goes on along the minus strand of CAZNBC010000098.1, from coordinate 2,868 downwards.
GCCACCCGTCGCCGTTGGGCCCCGTCTGCGGTGTCCACACATTCATGCCCCAAGGCATGGCGATGGCGGGATAGGTGTTGCCCGCCGAGAGGTCGTAGGTCGATTGCGTGCCGACCAGCGGGCATACGTAATCCACGAGATTGTTACTTGCAGCCGCCCATAGGCTCGCTACGGCTGCTATGGCAAATGTGATGAAGCGTGATGTCATAATAGCCCCAAAGTTAGGTTTTTTTGACGTGTCGGCGGGCAGAAGATGGAGGAAAAGCGCTAAATTTGCGATATGATTGACGCAAAAGATTTGAAAATCGTGTTTCTCGGCACGCCTGATTTCGCTGTCGAAAGTCTACGCCGCCTCCATGAGGGGGGCTTCAATATAGTGGGAGTGGTAACCATGCCCGACAAGCCTGCCGGCCGTGGCCACAAGATGCTTCACTCGCCGGTCAAGCAGTATGCCGAAGCCCACGGGCTGCACCTCATGCAGCCGGTGCGCCTCAAAGACCCCGACTTTGTGGCCGAACTGCAATCGCTCAATGCCGACCTCTTTATTGTCATTGCCTTCCGTATGCTTCCAGAGGTAGTGTGGCAGATGCCCCCGATGGGCACCTTCAACCTCCACGCATCGCTACTGCCCCGTTACCGTGGCGCCGCGCCCATCAACTGGGCCGTCATCAACGGCGAGACCGAGACCGGTGTCACCACCTTCTTCCTCAAGCATGAGATAGACACCGGCGACGTAATAGCTCAGCGCAGCATCGGCATAGCTCCCGACGAGAATGTGGGCAGCGTTCACGACCGCCTCATGATGCTCGGAGCCGACCTCACTATGGAGACCGTGCAGGCCATACTTGACGGCACGCTCCGCACCGTAGCGCAGGCCGATATGCTCACCGCAGGCGAGGAGCCTACTCCGGCCCCCAAGATTTTCAAGGAAACTTGCCGTATCGACTGGACTCTGCCGGCTCCCCGGGTGTACAACCTCATACGCGGCCTTTCGCCCTATCCCGGCGCGTGGACCGAGCTGTATGACGGTGACGCGTCCCTCGGCGACATGAAGATATTCGAAGCGCGTCTTTCATCGCGCACCCTCGCTCCAGGCGCGGTGGTGATTGACGGCGACACCATGACCATAGGTTGCGGTGAGGGTTCGCTCGAAGCCACCTCCATACAGATGCCCGGCAAGCGCCGCATGGCCACCGCCGACTATCTGCGCGGGTCGCGTCTCACCTCACCCTCAGTACGCTAATCCGTAAGAAATATCGCGCTATGAGTCATAATATTAAGCGCCTCGCCCTATTGCTTTTGCTGCCGCTTATGGCAGCGGTGAAGCTCTACGCGGCCCACACCGTGGCCTCGGTGCCCAATGTGCATGTCGCCGACCGCACGCAGTACGTCTCCAACCCTGACGGCGTGCTCTCGCCTGAGGCTGTCAGCTCGCTCAATGCCCTGCTCGCCAGGGCGTGGCAGGAGTCTACTGCCGAGCCTGTCATCGTGGCCCTTGACGATATAGATACCGATGATGTCGACGGATTCGCCACCGAACTCTTCGGCAAGTGGGGCATCGGCAAGAAGGACAAAGATAACGGCCTGCTGATACTCATAGTGCGCGACAAGCGCAAGGCCGTCATCCGCACCGGTTATGGCGCCGAAGGTGTGATGCCCGACGTGATAGCCGGACGCATACTGCGCGAGGATATGTTTCCGCGCTTCCGTGAGGGCGACTATGACGGGGGTACGGTGGCCGCTGCCGAGCGTATTGTCACCTTGCTCACCGACCCCGAGGCTGCCGAAGAACTACGCTCGTCCATTGCCAACGACTCCCGCTCTTTCGAGGCTGTTGACTTCTCAGCCGAGGACCTGTGGAACTTCTACCTATGGCTCAGCTTCGGTCTCGCCCTGGCCTTGACCGGATGGGTGGCTTTTACCGTCATATCCACGCGCCGCGAGGACGACCTTCAGCGCTACGTGAGGCTCAACAATATCCGCAGTGTAGCCCTCTTCATCGCCTTCTTCACCCTCGGCATGGGATTGCCGGCTCTGCTGTGGCTGCTCCTGAAGATGCACCGTTTGCGCAATCATCCCCGCAACTGTCCCAACTGCGGCACCCCCATGGTCAAGCTTGACGAGGAGACCGACAATCAGTATCTTACCCCCGCGCAGGACACCGAGGAACTTATCGACTCCATAGATTACGACGTGTGGCTATGCCCGAATTGCCAGACGACCGACATCATCCCCTACGTGAAGCGTGGCAAGAATTACACTGTGTGCGACCAATGTGGCGGACGTACTTGCGAATACATAGGCTCGCGCACCGTAGTTCCCCCTACAGCCACGCGCAAGGGTGTCGGTGAGCGCCAATACCTGTGCCACAACTGCCATAAGCGCCACAGCGTGGCCTACGAGATAGCCAAGTTGCCCCCTGTGGTCATCATTCCCAGTGGTGGCGGCAACGGCTTCGGCGGCGGTGGTTTTAGCGGTGGCAGCTTCGGTGGCGGCATGACCGGTGGCGGAGGTGCCTCCGGCGGTTGGTAACCTCCCCGATTCCCCCTACGCTATCATCCCTCTTGACAAATGACAGAACTATTAGCATCGCATCATCTTCTCGGCCTCGTCATCGGGGCCTCCACCTTCCTGATTATCGGGCTGTTTCATCCCGTGGTGGTCAAGGGCTACTACTATTTCGGCACACGTTGCTGGTGGTGGTTCCTCCTCCTCGGGCTCGCGGCCTTAGCGGGCTCCATACTTGTGGCCGACGTGCTGTGGTCATCCATCCTCGGCGTGTTGGCCTTCTCATCCTTCTGGACCATCAAGGAGATTTTCGAGCAGCGCGAGCGCGTGGCTAAAGGCTGGTTTCCCGCCAATCCCCGC
>CAZNBC010000097.1:0-5905 GCA_964571125.1 uncultured Bacteroides sp. | reverse complement strand
TGATGTCACTCTTTTCGATGGCATCCATGACCGATGTCATATTCCTGCTGCTGATTTTCTTTATGGTCACCTCTACCTACGTGTTCCCCACGGCACTGGAGATAGACCTTCCGCAGAGCAGCACACAGACCGCCCTCAAACCTTCTATGAGGGTGTATATCGACCGCGACTTGAAGATATATGTGTCCACCTCGGACACCGACCCTCAGGCGGTTGAGGCTGAGCAGCTCACTGCATTCCTGCGTCTGACGGCTCAGAATCAGTCGGTCGACGAGGGATTCATAGCCATATATGCCGACAGTGAGGTGCCTTATGGCAAACTCGTGGAGGTGCTTGACATGGGCGCGAGAAACGGCTTGAAGATGGTTCTGGCCACCAAGCCCGCTCCCACCTCGGTTATGCCGGTGGCGCAATGACAGGGACAATATAATGACATCGGGTATGACTACAGACGTATACGGCGAGAAGCGCAGTGACAAGGTGGTGGCTACGGTCGTCACTGTGGCTGTGCATGCCATTGTCGTAGCCCTGATGATAGTGATATACCTCACCGCGTATGTCCCCTCGGAGGAAGAAGCGAAGCCCGAAGATGTGTCGGAGTTGCTGCTTGACGGCGAATACGTCATGGCCGGCGATATTCCCGAACCCGCGCTTGACAGTGAGCCGGCACCTGAGCACACGGACGTTACGACGACTTCGTCGCCCGAGCCTCAGCCCGTGGAGCAGTCTCCGCAACCGGTAGCTCCGGCCAAGGAATCGCCCATGAAGGTCACCGAGTCGAAGCCCACGATATCGAAGGAGGAACAGGAACGCATCAAGGAGGCGGAACGCCGTGAGGCTGCTGCAAAAGAGATAGCCCGAAAAGTCAACTTCGGCAAGACCGCATCATCCTCCGCCTCAGGCAGTGGGGAGGGTAAGAGCGGACAGGCTGATGGAAATGCCGCTACGGGAGCACTCAGCGGGCGTCCCGCGGCAAATCTGCATGGACGAACCCTCGAGACTTGGGAGAATCCGCGTGCTACAGAGGTAGGCACTATCATAGTGGCTGTGCGTGTTGACCGTCAGGGACGTGTAGTGAGTGCCGAATACAATGGCGGCTCAGGTACGGTGGCCGGAAGCGCGTCGGCCCGCAAGAGTTGTGTCGCGTCGGCACTGCGCTCGAAATTCTCGGTAGACCTCAATGCCAAGGCCGAGCAGACCGGCACTATCACATATCGTTTCAGATAGAGTACGCTCGGTGCGAACTTAACTGAAAACGTCGGTTTGGCCCGATATTATTTTGCCTGACAATGAAAAAATAATTACCTTTGCTAAATCTACATCTAAGTAATATAAAACCGAATATTTACCCCGAAATACACCGCCCATGAAAAAGTTCAGTATGACTGTGCTTGTACTTCTGGCTGCCGGCATGGCATATAGTGCTGCTCCTCGCACGGAGATGCTCCTTGAAAAAGGATGGAAATTTACCCGTGAAGACCAAAGCTCTTTCTCTGCTAAGGATGCTGATGACTCGGCATGGCAGCAGGTAACCGTGCCCCACGACTGGGCTATCTACGGCCCGTTCAGTTGGGAGAACGACATGCAGAAGGTGGCAATCGCCCAGGACGGTCAGACGGCTGCCATGGAGCATGCCGGACGTACCGGCGGACTGCCGTTTGTCGGCACGGGATGGTACCGCACAGAGGTTGAGGTGCCTGACTTCACCGACGGACGCCGCGCCACGCTGGTGTTTGACGGTGCCATGAGCCATGCACGTGTGTATGTCAACGGTCACGAGGCCGGCTATTGGCCCTATGGCTACAACACCTTCTATCTTGATGTCACCCCCTATCTGAACAAGGGTGAGAAGAACGTTATAGCCGTCAGACTTGAGAATCTTCCCGAGTCATCGCGCTGGTATCCCGGCGCAGGGCTCTATCGCAATGTCCACCTCGTGGTTACAGACGAGGCCCACATTCCTGTGTGGGGCACTCAGATTACCACTCCTCAGGTGTCCGACTCACGCGCCACTGTCGATGTGGCTACAGAGGTGAATCTCCCGGACGGAGCTGACGCCAAGGACTACAACCTCACTACAATCATCCTTGATGGCGAGGGTCAGCGTGTGGCTGCCGTGACCACACCCGTAGCTTCGCGCGAGAATACCGGTGGACGTGTCAGTCAGCAACTGGTCGTTACCGATCCTGCGCTGTGGTCACCTGAATCCCCCTCACTGTATACCGCACGTACCATACTGTCAAAGGGCAGCGAGGAGACCGACGTGTGCGAGACTCCCTTCGGCATACGTACCCTGGAGTTGCGCCGCAACGAGGGTTTCTTCCTCAACGGAAAGCCCATTAAGTTCAAGGGCGTGTGCAATCACCATGACCTCGGTCCTCTCGGCGCGGCTGTCAATGAGGCCGCCATACGTCGCCAGATACGCATCATGAAGGATATGGGTGTCAACGCCATACGTACATCCCACAATATGCCCGCCCCCGAGCTTATCAAGGCCGCCGACGAGATGGGTATGATGATAATGGCCGAGAGCTTTGACGAATGGGACCGTGCAAAGTGCGCCAACGGCTACAACCTCGAATTTAACGAGTGGGTTGAGAAAGACCTCTCGAACCTCGTGCGCCATTACCGTAACAATCCTTCAGTGGTGATGTGGTGCATAGGTAATGAGGTGCCGAACCAGGGCTTTGAGGGTGACTGCAAGACCGCACAGCGCCTGCAGGAAATCGTGAAGCAGTACGACACCACACGCCCCGTAACGCAGGGCATGGACAACCCCGATGCCGTTGTCAACAATAACTTTGCCGCCGTCATGGAGGTGGCCGGATTCAATTACCGTCCCTTCAAGTACGACCGTAACTACCTGAAACTTCCTCAGGAACTTATACTCGGCACCGAGACAGCGTCGACCCTGAGTTCACGCGGCGTCTACAAATTCCCGGTTGAGCGCAAATCGATGGCCGTCTACGATGACCATCAGGCCAGTTCCTACGACGTGGAGCATTGCGGCTGGAGCGATCTTCCCGAAGATAATTTCATCTGGCATGATGACCGTCCCTGGGCTATGGGCGAATTCGTGTGGACCGGATTTGACTACCTCGGTGAGCCTACTCCCTATTATACCAACTGGCCCAGCCATTCGTCGCTGTTCGGCATAGTTGACCTCGCGGGCATACCTAAGGACCGCTTCTATCTCTACCGCAGCCATTGGAATCCCGAGGAGGAGACACTTCACATCCTTCCCCACTGGACATGGCCCGGACGTGAGGGTGAGGTTACTCCCGTGATGGTGTATACCAACTATCCCGAGGCCGAACTGTTTATCAACGGCAAGAGTCAGGGCCGTCGCGCAAAGGACCTTACCGTCAATCTTGACAGCACAGCCAACAAGACCTCAGAGCAGAACTTCGACCGCCAGAAGCGCTACCGCCTCATGTGGATGGATACACGTTATGAGCCCGGCACCGTCAAGGTGGTGGCATACGACGACAACGGTAATGCCGTGGCCGAGCGTGAGGTGAAGACCGCCGGTAAGCCCCATCATCTGGTGCTCACCCCCGACCGCTCTACGCTCAAGGCCGACGGACGCGACCTCTCGTTTGTCAATGTCAGTGTTGTCGACAAGGATGGCAACCTCATTCCCGACGCTTCTCACAAGGTGAAGTTTAAGGTTAAGGGCAACGGTTTCTACCGTGCCGGTGCCAATGGTGACGCTACCAATCTCGAACTCTTCCATGAACCGACCCATAGCCTCTTCAGCGGTCAGATGACTGCCATTGTGCAGACTACCGAGACTCCCGGAGAGATAGTTCTCGAAGCCTCCGCTCCCGGAGTCAAGGGTGCCACCCTTAAGCTCGTGTCGGAATAATCGTCATATAATCACCTGAATAATAAATTAATAAAATATCACATGAAACTTAAATCAGTATTAGCTGCAGCATTGATGCTGGGTGCGGCATTCACCATGTCGGCCGAGCAGTTTGTGCACGTCCTGAAAGTGGAGAAGAAAGACGGTATCACAGATACATACCTTTTCTCCGACAAGCCTGAGATAACCTTTGAGGGACGCAAGATGCTCGTTAAAGCCACCGACGCATCTACTTCCTATCGTCTCAAGGAGGTTGAACAGTATTATTTTTCGGAAGTCAGCGGTATCGAGAACATCGAAGCCGATGAGGTACGCTTCGTTACCGTATCTACCGGAGTGGTCGACATCATCTCGCAGTCGCCTGTAGGCGAGGTGCGCGTATATGACCTTCAGGGTCGCGGCGTAGCTGCCAAGGTGACTGCCGAAGGCACTACCGTGCGTGTCGACCTCACCTCACTTGCCCCCGGATTCTATATTCTCAATACCCCTAACAACTCAATCAAGATAAGACGATGAAAAATATCATACTCCCCGCTCTGATGCTTCTCGGCGCTTCGATGCCTGCTATGGCCGAGGACGTGATGCAGATATACAAGACAAACGGTGAAATCACAGTGATACCCGTAGGCGAAGTGTCACGCGTGACTTTCCTTGAGGATGAAAATCCCGGTGTGATTTTCGAGGACGATTTCGACCAGGATTCCCGCATACCCGACCAGTCCGTATGGGAACTCTGCCCTAAGAGCACTCCCGCATGGACCCGCCACCTGTCCGACAGCTATGACGAGGCTTACGTAGAGGACGGTAAGCTCGTGCTCCTGGCTCACGTAGTCGACGGCACCGCTCGTTGCGGCGGCATACGCCTGAAGGACTCCGCGGCCTTCAAGTACGGACGTGTGGAAGTGCGCGCGCTCTTCACCCAGATGGCGCAGGGCACATGGCCCGCAATCTGGATGATGCCTTCACGACCCACATGGTCAGGCTGGCCCCAGTGTGGCGAGATTGACATCATGGAGCACCTCAACACTGATTCCAATGTGTGGAATGTAATCCACGATAACTATACCGACAATCTCGGTCACTCATGCTCGGCCAATCCCTATGTCGATACCCGCGAGTGGCATACCTACCGTGTGGACTGGACCCCCGAATACATCCATTTCTATGTTGACGATGTCAAGAAGCTGGAATACAACAATCTGCACCTCTCGACCGAGGCCAACGACAAGCAGTGGCCCTTCGATGCTCCCTTCTATCTGATTCTCAATAATGCCATTGGTGACTATAACGGCACGTCAGGTGCATGGCCCGGTGCTTATCGCGGAGGCGACGCCAAGTTTGAGATAGACTGGGTGAAGGTTACGGAGATAGTCGAAGATTAACTGTAGACTACTATATTTAACCAATAATAACACTCGCATCCCCTTTCGGGATGACGTATTTGAGGTAACTTTGTGGCTCGATTGTCCTCGGCCGAGGATAACCGAGCCACATTTTTTTCTTATCTTAAATTATTACTTCACTAATCCATTTTTTGTAGTGCCGTCATGGTCACATCAATGCTTATTGTATTTCTGCTGGGCTATCTTCTGATTGCTTTCGAGCACGTGATTCACATAAATAAGGCCACATTCGCTCTCATCATGTGCGGATTGCTTTGGGCTATTTATGCTATGTCAACCCATGATCCCAATACCGCTCATGACCTGGTGGTGGCTTTGGGTGACACCTGTGAAATCGTCGTGTTCCTTATCGGTGCCATGACTATCGTGGAACTCATTGACCGTTACGGTGGGTTCAACATCATCGTCCATCATATTCATGCCGGCAACAAACGTGGCCTGATGTGGGTGCTCGCTTTTGTAGCATTCTTCATGTCAAGTATTCTTGACAACATGACCACCACTATAATTATGGTGATGATGCTGCGGCGTATGCTTCAGGACCAGCGCGAGCGATGGATGTTTGCATGCGTGATAGTTATTGCGGCCAACAGCGGCGGCGCATGGTCACCCATAGGCGATATTACCACCATCA
>CAZNBC010000096.1:0-5969 GCA_964571125.1 uncultured Bacteroides sp. | reverse complement strand
GGGCTTGGGAATTGAGCGGATGGCCTTGTGGAGATCAAGCACATTGAGGCGGGGCACACCGTTTTCGTCAATATATCCGCCGATGCCTTTCACCTTTTGGTCACCTCCCGAGCAGAATGCCTTGTCACCGGCTCCGGTGAGGATGATTACGCCTATATCGGATGCTTCACGGCAGTATGCCATGGCGTCAAGCATCTCGCGGTTGGTCTGCGGACGGAAAGCGTTGTAGACCTGCGGGCGGTTGATAGTTATTTTAGCAATCCCTCCATGCTGTTGGAAGAGAATATCTTCGTATTCCTTAATTGTTTTCCAATCTCTCATAATATTTACGTAATATATCACCTCCGGCATCATCGGGCGTATGCACGGCAAGGATGGCCGGATGTGTGTTGTCTGACAAAAATTTATCCCACTCCCGCGCAAGTTCCTCTTCTCCGGAGGCTTCGAAGTAGGCGAATCCATACCCTTCGGCAAGCTGACGCAGAGGCAGGCGGGGGGGCATGCACAGATATTGCTCACGCTCTTCGAGGTGTGCCGTGGAGGCTACGAAGCGGAAGATGCTGCCTCCTCCGTTGCAGATTACCACTATCTTAAGGCGTGGGGTGATGAGGGTGGAGCCAAGTGCGCCGATGTCGTAGGCCGCACAGGCGTCGCCGGTTATGAGTAGCGTCACGTCACTCCGATAGGCTACCGACGCTCCGATAGCGGTAGAGGTGCATCCGTCAATACCGCTCACGCCGCGGTTGCAGTCGCAACGGTGTGTGGCTCCGGTGTTGAACAACTGGAAGTAGCGCACGGTAGTCCCGTTGGAGAGTTGCACATTCCATTTCAAGGGTATGCGGGGCACCATGTAGGCAAAGGCCCGCATGTCGCTCCAGGGGGTATGTGACACGAACTCTTTCTGTCGCTCCTCACCGCGGGCGGCTGCCTCATGCCATAGTGACGAGTAGTCGCAGGGTGTACGATGGGGCTGCATGGCCGAAGCCAACTGATTGAAGAACATGCCGGGCTGCATCTCCACTCTCAGTGTGAGATGGCGGTAGCAGTCAATCGTGGTATGTGAGAGACCCACATGCCAATGTTCGGCGTTGGCGCATTTACGCAGGAAACGCTTGCATTTGTCCGACACGAGTGCTCCGCCGAAGGTAATTATAACATCGGGGCGCATGGCCTCCTCCTCTTCGCGGGTGAGGGCAAGCAGCGTAGTGTCAATGCGGTGTATGATCGCGGGACCGTGTATATTTGCTACGGACTCTGCCATGATGACTACGTTGGGGAGGTCGGCAAGACGCAGGAGTGCCTTGTTTAGCTTTTGGTCTGGCGAATGGAATCCTCCTACAATAAGGACTTTGCGCGGCGAGGCAATGGAACTTCCGAGCCGCCTTGATTCGGCTACGGTGAGGTCGGTGCGCGGGGTGAGCATGTTTATCACCCTCGGATGTTCATCCGCCTCGGTCATTTTGCCTAACGGCGCGGATAGCTGGAGGTTGATATGTACCGGGGCCATACGTCCTGAGGTAGCGGTGAGCAGGGCATCGTTTATAAGGCGGTTGGCCACCCACCGGGTGCTATCCGACTCATCTGTCGCGGGTATATCGCATGTGGTCTTGACCCAGGAGGCGAGTGCACCGGGTTGTTTCAGGGTCTGTGAATCATCCTGGTCTATCCACTCCTGCGGGCGGTCGGCCGATATGACTATCAGGGGTGCCTTGCGGTAGAAAGCCTCGGCCACGGCAGGAGCATAGTTGAGCAGTGCGGTACCTGAGGTGCACACCATCGCTACGGGAGCGGAGGTGATGGTGGCGATGCCAAGTGCCACGAATCCGGCAGAGCGCTCGTCAATCACAGGATGGAGACGCAGGGCGCTTTCGCGTGCGAGTGCCACGATGACAGGGGAGTTGCGCGACCCGGGTGACACCACCACGTCGGTGACCCCATGTGACACAAGGAGCGAGGCAAGTATACGGCAAGTAGATTTCGCAGTAGTAATATGTGGCATGATAGATTATTTGGGTGGTTCCGAACCGGCCTGATTGCCGCCGAGACGTTCACCCACAATAAGACCGATGAGTATGAGTGCACAACCGGTATAGCCCACTATCGACACATGTTCGCCGAGGAACCATGCCGAGAGGCCCAGTGTGGCGAGAGGCGAGAGGTAAAGGTAGTTATTGGCTTTGAGCGCACCGAGTTTGCCTACCGAGAGTCCCCACAGCAGATATGCAGCCAAGGAGCATATCATTCCGAGGAACAGAAGATTGCCGTAAACCTCCACTCGGGTAAATACCGAAATGGGAGCGAAACCCGACTCGAAGAAGAGGAACGGGATGGCGGTGATGACACCGTAGAAGAATGTCTTGCGGGTGATGTACCATGCGCTGTACAGGGCGCTCATCGAGCGGAGCAGGAGGCTATATACGGCCCAGCAGATGGCTGCCAAAAGCGAGAGGATATCGCCGAAGGGCTTGATGGAGAGCACGAAACTGCTGTTGAAAATCACGCATGCAACGCCTAAAAATGCTATGCCTGAACCGGTGAGGAGGCCCTTTGAGAGCCGTTCGCCTTTATAAAGCAGGGCCACTATCAGTGTGGTAATCAGGGGAGCGGTAGATACAATGAGCGACACATTGGAGACAAGGGTGTACTGCACCGCAGTGTTTTCGGCAATGAAGTAGACGGAACCGCCGCAGATACCGCATAGTGCGAATTTCAGCTCGTCTCTCCATGAGCGGCTCATTATCGGGCGTGGGCAGAGTATGAGCGTAAGGACGTAGGCTATGATGAATCGATACAGATAAATCTCTACCGCGTTGAGTCCATTCTGGAGCAGTACCTTGGTAGAGATGAATGAAGCGCCCCATACTATTACGGCTACCAATGCACAAAGGTGAAATGGCAGCAGGCTTTTTTGTCTGCCCGGCGATTCGTTACAGCGGCTCATAGGAGTATATAGTTAATTGGTTCCGCAAAGATACAAAATCATTTTATCTTACGGTTATCTCGTCGAAGTAAAGCCATGTGGCCGCACCCTCGCGCGCCATGCCGTCGGGAATATGTCCGGGGTTGGTGGCACGGATGCGCAGATAGCGGGTGTCGTCAAGATTCGTGTTGAAAGTTGACTCAAGTATCTTGTTTGTGGGGTTGAATGTCACCGTCGGGTCATAGGCTATGGTATCGATGAGAGTATACTCCGTGCCGTCTTTAGAGGCATAAAGCTCTATTGTGTCCGGAGCGGCGATACAAAGGTCGGCATATACCAGCGAGCCTACGGATACGGTGTTGACTGATGTGGGTTTGCCAAGGTCGAGTGTCATCTCGGCGTCGGTGTTGTGCCATCCCGCCCACTCGAAATCACTGTTGCGGTTGCTGCCTCTCACGCCGTTGGTGAGCGCTGCATGACGTCCGTTTGAGGATTTGCCGGTCACGGTGCGTCCTGTGCCTTTGTGGCTCACGGTAGGGAGCGCAAGCATACGTCCGTGCTGATTGCCCTGCTTGTCGTAGGTGGCGGCATAAAGAGTGGTGCCGGGTACGATGTTGAGAGGCGCGGAGTAAGTGAGTCCTTCGTTCATGTCGGCAGTGCCCAATGAGTAGCGTATATCCATGTCGGGACGCTCATTGGCGAGGGTCACGGTCACATTGCCGTTGTTGTCTGGCACCGCGGTATGTTGAATGTTGTACATTGAACGGGCTGTATTCACCCCCTTGTCATTCATCTCTTTGAGCATATTGTCGGCCGAGGCTATGAATTCGGGCCATTCGTTGCGTCCTTTGGGGCTCCATGCACGTTCGGCTACGGCAAGCATTCGGGGGAAGAGCAGATACTCCATGTCAGCTCCGTTGGTACAGAATTCACTCCATAGCGAACCCTGTATGCCCTGAAGTTGATTTTCAAGTGCCGGCGTCCAATCTTCAGCTACCGGTTCGTAATTGTAGATGTCGGTGAGGGTATTGTTGCCGAAATATGTGAACGGCTCGAACCACTGTGGGCCCTGATAACGGATGAGGTAAAGTTTCTGTGCGGGTGTCATGATGAATTTGCGTCCCGAACGTCGGGCATCATCCACTGCAACCTTGCCGCTTCCCTGCCATCCCATGATGGTCATATCCTTTGTGGGATTGCCGTATGTAGCCTCGTCCCATCCCATGGGGATGCGTCCGTTACCGGTGACATGGGCGGCCACCTGATTCATCAGCCATCCCTGAAGCGCCTCATATCCGTCCAGTCCGAGGGAGTCTATTCGCGCTTTGCATCTCGGGCACTTTTCCCATCGCGATTTATTGGCTTCGTCTCCTCCGAGATGTATCATCTTCGAGGGGAATATCTCCATCACCTCGTCAAGAACGTCCTTATAGAAGGTTATGGCATTGTCGTTGCCTCCGCAGATTATGATACTTGCATCCTTACCTCCTATGCCCGGGAATACGCCGATAAAATTGGTGTCTACGGGACATGTCAGCTCAGGATATGAGGCTATGGCGGCAGCGGAATGTGCCGGCAGCTCTATCTCGGGAATTATGTTGACGTTGCGTTCGGCAGCATAGGCCACAAGGTCTTTCATCTGGTCTTGAGTGTAGAATCCGCCATAAAGAGCCGGTTCGTCAGCCGAGCGGGCATTGAGTCTCGCGGGGAAAATTTCGGGACGGTCAACGCGCCATGCACCAATACCCGTCAGGCGTGGATATTTCTTTATTTCAAGTCGCCAGCCGTTGTCGTCGGTAAGATGAAGATGTACGTTGTTTATCTTGAGTGCCGAGGCTTGGTCGATAAGTTTCTTGAGTTCGTCGACAGGTACGTAGCAGCGCACCACATCCACCATCATGCCTCTGTAGCCGAATCGTGGCGAATCCTTAATGACGCACGTGCGCAACTTTCCGCCCTCTGATGAGGCCTGACGGAGCATCTGAGCAAGAGTTTGGGCGGCATAGTAGAATCCACCCTCTGTTGCGGCATCAACCGTAACGCTTTTCTTGTCTACGGTGATTCCGTACTCCTCTTCCTTGAGTGAAGAATTGTTGCGAAGAATCACGGTGAGTCTGTCCTTGGTAGAGAACTTACCTGATGCGGCACGCACACTCCGCGCTTCAAGGTCAGAGGCGAACTTGTCCGCTTGCGAATCACAGCCCTTGACATCCACAATGGTCATAGGGGAGTAGTCAAGGTAGTCATCGCTATATGATATGTCAGTCACCGAAGGGAGGAGATGATAGGTGTAATCCGCTCCTGAAATCTGAGCGGAATATGCGGTGCCTGCGATAAGTAGGGCAATGGATAGTAGGCCTGAGCGATAGCGGTTCATGACGGTATACTGCAAAGGTGATATGATGAATTATGGTTATTGCCCTCCATGAGTAGGGCATGATAATGCAAAATTAACCAAAATTCTGACCCGTGTACCATCTGATTTTGTTAATTTTGTGAGTTGTCAGGGCACATCCCTATGGCTCAACCATTGTAAAACCATAATTCTATTGTTGAGATGCAGAAAGTTAAGCCTAAAAAGGCACTGGGTCAGCATTTTCTTACTGACCTCTCGGTGGCCGACCGTATAGCCTCTTCGCTGGACGATTACACTCATGTGCCGGTGCTTGAGGTAGGCCCCGGTATGGGTGTGCTAACACGACCTCTCCTTGATAAGGGCCATCAGGTAAAGGTGGCTGAAATAGACACAGAAAGTGTGGCCTATCTACGTAACGAGTTCCCCGACCTCGCAGCCTCCGACGGAATAGTCGAAGGCGATTTCCTCACCCTTGACCTCGCTACGGTGTTTCCGGGTGCCGAAAAGATATGCGTGATAGGTAATTATCCCTATAATATATCCTCCCAGATATTTTTCCATGTGCTTGACTACCGTGATTTGGTGGTATGTTGCAGCGGTATGCTTCAGCGTGAAGTGGCCATGCGTCTCGCCGCCGCTCCCGGGTCAAGAGACAGAGGTATACTCAGCGTGTTGCTTCAGGCATGGTATGAC
>CAZNBC010000095.1:0-5993 GCA_964571125.1 uncultured Bacteroides sp. | reverse complement strand
GTTGCCACGGTAACGGCAGATGACATTGATAACCTCCTGAGAGAAATTCTGCTTCTCGCGGGCTGTTTCGATGTCTCCCTTCTCCCAAGCCTCGATAATGCCGGTGAGCTCGCGGCCATTGTAGTTGGTAGTACCGCCGATACCACCCTGAGCGCCACCCTGGGCCAGTGAGGGAAGTATGGTCTCGTCCTGACCGTGGAGCATATCGAACTTACCGTTCTTATAGAGACGGCACTGATTGTATTCATACAGGCTCTCGAAGGTGTACTTGATGCCGGCGAAGTTGGGGATACGTCCGTCAACAGCCTCAAGCAGCTTCACCATGGGAAGGAAAGCACCGTTGAAGGCGGGAATATGATAGTAGTAGAAAGGAAGCGAGGGAGCTGCGGCAGCAATTTCCTCGCAGTATTTGACGAGCTCTTCTATGCGTCCGATTTTGGGGAAGGGAGGAGCCATGGAGCCGATGCCCCATGCGCCAATCTTCTCGGCGTGGGCGGCCAGCTTCACGCTGTCGCGCAGACAGCAGCTGCCTACATGTACTATCACCTTGAATCCTTCGGGCACTGAAGCCACCCACTTTTCAGCCACAGCCATGCGCTCCTCGGGGGTGAGCATATAGCCCTCGCCCGACGAACCGTTGATGAATACGCCCTTAAGACCGTTTTTCACCAGCATGTCGGCATAGGCGGGTATGATGTCCAGATTGATATCTCCATTGGGATGCATCGGGGTGAAGGGTGCATCTATGAGTCCTTTGATTTTTTCCATTGTAGTATACGTTGAAGTTGTTTTTTTGGTTAATTCTATTCCATATTAAGTAAGTCTTATGCTTCACCGAGTTCACGTTCGGTATAGGCATCCTCCTTGTTGAGCGTGGTGGGACGGAGCACTGTCAGCTGCAGTATCACGGCCAGGGCAAGGGCGGCGGCCATCATGGCGAATCCCAGACCCATATTGCCTTCGGCGGCAAGCGTGCCGAGGAAGTCCGTGGCGAGCGCACCGATGAAGAGGCCCGACATATTCATGAGACCGTAGGCTGTACCGCGGTTACGCGCTGAGACGAACTGACAGAGGATAGGCATATTGTTGGCGTCAAACAAACCGTAGCCGAGTCCGAACAGGAGTCCTGCACCCACAGCGGCAACGAGGCTTGTGCCGAAGCCCATGAGCACCAGTGCGGGCACCATCATGGTTAGACCGATGGCAGAAGTGTAGATACGGCCCTTAAGGTTGCGTCGCGCCCAGTTGTCGGCCATCGGGCCACCTATCATCACACCTATAAATGACGATACTGCAATAGTGATGGTAGCTATCGGGCCGGCCTCGACCATCGATATGTCAAGCGAGGAGGCAAAGAGTTCGGGGAGCCAGTTCTTGGTAGACCATCCGGGGATAGAGCATGAGGCGAAGAAGAAAAGTATGGTCCAGAAGGCCACGTTGCCGAGCAGCATACCGAGCGACTTGACAATGCCGCGACAACCCTGACGGATAGTCTCGCCGAGAGGCAGACGCTCACCGATGAGTTCCTTGGCGGGTTCGATGACGCGCTTCTCACGCAGGAACACTACGAGAACCAGTGCGTATACAATACCTACGATACCGAACCAATGGAAGGTTGCCTGCCATGACAGCTGCTGAGCCACGAAGGCGCCGAAACCGCCTACGGCCTGACCCATATATAAGCCGGTCATGTGGATACCGATGGCAAGGCTGAGCTGTTTGCCGGTGAAGTAGTCGGCGATGAGTGACAGAGCGGCGGGAATGTAGAGAGCCTCGCTGACGCCCATCACGGCACGTAACCAGTAAACTTCGCTGAATGTGGTTGCATAGCCCAGAAGCAGGGTTACGGTCGACCATACAAGAAGCGACACCACAATGAGCCACTTACGGTTAACACGGTCGGCCACGATACCGGATATAGGACTCATAAGTCCGTAAATCCACATAAAGGCCGCCATGACTTTACCGAACATGATAGTACTCTCCAGTTCGGTTATATCCACCGCCATTGAGTCACGCATTGTCGACAGCATCTGACGGTCCATGTAATTAAGCAGGGCAACAACCCAAAGCAGTGCCACCACTACCCAGGGATAAAAGTTGCGGGTAGCCGACTTAGTGTCTGTTTTCATGATATGATACTTGATGAATGTTGGTAATTCTTGAATCCGTTATTTTGGTGGATAATGTTGATAGACATTAATGACGCAAAGATAGTGGTTTTTTTGACAGTGTCACACATATCCCTAAGCATTTTATGCTAACTTTGCATCAAAGAAGACACTGACTACGATATGGAAAATTTCACTTACTATACACCTACTAAATATATGTTCGGACGTCAGGCCGAAGAAAAGGCCGGCGAAGAGGCCCTTGCCGCAGGAATGACCGATGTGTTGCTCTGCTACGGCGGTGGCTCGGCCGTCCGCAGCGGCGTGCTCGGACGTGTGGCCCACGCATTGGATGAGGCCGGCGTCAATTACGTGGAATTCGGCGGCATACAGCCCAATCCTACCGACGACAAAGTATATGAAGGCATCAATATATGCCGTAGTCATGGCCTCAAGGCGCTCATAGCCGTAGGTGGAGGCTCGGTCATCGACACCGCGAAAGCCATAGCCGCGGGGGTGCCCTACGAGGGCGACTTCTGGGACTTCTTCACCGGCAAGAAGGTGGAGGAGGCTCTTCCTGTCGGAGTAGTGCTCACCATTCCGGCAGCGGGAAGCGAGGGCAGCGGCAACGCCGTGATTACCAAGCTCGACGGACTGCACAAGATAAGCATACGTACCGACTACGCGCTGCGCCCGAAATTCGCCCTGATGAATCCCGAGCTGACCTACACGCTGCCCCCCTATCAGACAGCCAGCGGCATAGCCGACATGATGGCCCACATCATGGAGCGATATTTCTCGACCACCGAGGGGGTGGAGATCACCGACCGCGTGGCCGAAGGCGTGCTCAAGGCCATCATTGAGGAAGCGCCGAAGGTGATGGCTCACCCCGACGACTACAATGCCCGCGCCAATATAATGTGGAGCGGCACATTGGCCCACAACGGCATTTGCGGTACCGGACGCAAGGAGGACTGGACTTCACACGCCATGGAGCATGAGATTAGCGCCGTCTACGGCGTGACCCACGGAGCCGGTCTTGCAGTAGTGTTCCCCGCCTGGATGACATATATGGCCAATCATCAGCCGGCCAAGATAGCGCAGTTTGCCCGCAGGGTATTCGGCGTGGAGAATCATGAGGACTATTCCGCCGCAATGGAGGGCATAATGATGCTCAAGGGCTTCTACGGAAGCATCGGACTGCCCGTGACCTTCACTCAGCTTGGAGTGGCCGAACCCGATATAGAGCTGCTCGTAAAGAAACTGCACGAAAACAAGGGCGCCAAGATAGGCGGCTACCGCACCCTCACAGCCGAGGATACCGCCGAAATCTACCGCCTGATGCTTTAACCGCCCATGCGAATCATACGCTATACTCCGGAGATGGCCGATACGTGGGACAGTTTTGTAGCTGACTCACGTAACGGGACATTCCTGTTCAAGCGGGCCTACATGGACTACCATGCCGACCGCTTCACCGACCACTCGCTGATGGCGTATGACGAGGGGAATCACCTCATATCCCTGCTTCCTGCATCCTCCGACGGGACAACACTCTTGTCACATGCCGGACTGACTTACGGAGGATGGGTGACCGCTGTCGACCACTGCGGCCCGGCTGTGATGCTCGACATATTTGACGCGCTCAGGCGATACATGTCGGAAAACGGGTTTACCGAACTTATATACAAACCCGTCCCTCCTATATATCACCGATACCCGGCACAGGATGACCTCTATGCGCTATTCCGACACGGAGCCGTCATGACTGGGTGCATGGTGTCGGCGACCATACCGCTTGATGCACCCCTGCTCATCTCGGGTAACAACCGACGCGACGCCGCCAAAGCCCGGCGCGCAGGATTCGCGGTTGACTCCACCACGACTCCTGCCTCACTCGAGGAGTTTTGGGGCATACTCACCCACCGTCTGCGCGAAGCCCACGACGCGACTCCGGTGCATACTCTTTCTGAGATGCAACTATTGCACTCACGATTCCCCGATAACATACGCCTGCTTTCCGCCCGCTCGCCGGAGGGGGAGATGATCGGCGGGATGCTGCTGTATATAGCGCCTCCCGTAGTCCACACCCAATACATCGCCACCACCGAGAAGGGACGTCGCAACAACTGTAACGCTCTCATACTCACCACTCTCTACGACGCTCTGAACGACGGGAAAGATGGCCTGAATATCATCCCGGACACACCATTGCGCTATATCGACTTCGGCACTTCATGCGAAGAGTGGGGCCGGATTCTCAACACCGGCCTCGCCTCCCAAAAGGAGCGCCTCGGAGGCCGCACCACCCTCTACACCCGCTACCGCCTGTAAACGGCAGACGCATTGCCGTACACATAGCCGCACACAGAGCCGCACGAGTTTGAGGATTTTTTTCTTTAATTGTTGGGGGTGTGGTTAAAAAGGATTAATTTTGCCGTAGGAAACAATAGCGCCCCTGAAATAAATATAATTTATCAACAATAATCAAATTCAAACCAATCCCCAACTACTATGTGGTTAACCAACTCATCCGTGGGTAGGAAGCTGGTGATGTCAATCACCGGCCTTTGCCTTATCCTCTTTGTCACGTTTCATGCGGTGATGAACGGTGTGGCCCTTTTCTGGCCGTCCGCCTATAACATGGTTTGCGCATTTCTCGGTGCCAACTGGTATGCTCTGATCGCATCCATAGGCCTTGCCGCGCTCTTCATCATCCACATTATCTACGCCCTGTGGCTGACCGTACAGAACCGCAAAGCCCGTGGTAACGACCGCTATGCCGTGGTACGCAAGCCCGAGCAGGTAGAATGGTCATCACAGAACATGCTCATCCTGGGCATCGTGGTGCTCGCTTTCCTCTGCGTGCACATGATTCAGTTCTGGGCCAAGATGCAGCTCGCTGAAATCTTGGAATGTCCCGCCACATGCGATGGTACTCCCGTGCCTCCTCAGGCCGGCACACTGTTCATCCAGATGGCATTCAGCCAGATATGGACTCCCATCGTGTATATCATCGGATTCGTAGCTCTGTGGTTCCACATGACTCACGGCTTCTGGTCAATGTTCCAGTCAGCCGGTTGGGACAATGACACCTGGCTTCCCCGCCTGAAGTGCATCGGCAACTGGTGGTGCACCATCGTGGTAGGTCTGTTCTTAGCCGAAGCCATCGTGTTTACCGTACAGGCCAATAACGATGCTTACCTCACCAACCCCGTGCTGCTCAACCAGTATGAGGAATTTGCCATGGAGCAGGCTCACTGCAACGGCGCCATCGCCATCGAAAGCGCTGAAGTAGCTGTCGTAGGCTGCCAAGAGGTAGACTGCGCTCCCTGCAACACCAACTGCGAGAGCAACTGCACCCCCTGCAGCACCAACTGCGCTCCCTGCAACACTAACTGCGAGAGCAAATGCACCCCCTGCAGCAGCGACTGCAACGAATGTCAGTCAGAAGAGTGTCAGGCAACTAATGTTAACGAATAAAAAAGTCACACACTATAGATATGGCAGACGTTAAGAATCTCGAGGGTATGATTGATTCTACCCCCATCATGAAGGATTTTGCCGACATCGAATCGTCAAAGCTCCCCGAATATCAGATTGACTCTAAAATACCCGAAGGCCCCCTGGCCGAGAAGTGGACCAACTACAAGGCTCATCAGAAGCTCGTGAACCCCGCCAACAAGCGTCACCTCGACATCATCGTGGTAGGTACCGGTCTGGCTGGCGCATCAGCAGCTTCTACCCTTGCAGAACTGGGCTTCAATGTGTGGAACTTCTGCATTCAGGACTCACCCCGCCGCGCTCACTCAATCGCAGCACAGGGCGGTATCAATGCAGCCAAGGACTATCAGAACGACGGTGACTCGGTATATCGTCTTT
>CAZNBC010000094.1:0-6009 GCA_964571125.1 uncultured Bacteroides sp. | reverse complement strand
AAATATAAGACTTTTACACACTCCAACCATTCGTGTGGAGTATGGAATTACAAAGTTAGCATTTTTTTTACAGTGTGAAAGCATCTTCTTGTTTTGTAAGCAGGGAGAAAACACAGCGGTGAGTTGTGGTGTTAGTATAATGAATATGAAAAGTTACCGTGATGACATAAAGAAGATATGGCGCGAGTGTTTCGATGACACCCGTGAGTATGTCGATATGTTCTTTGACAGAGTCTACCGTGAGACTGACGCCATGACCCTTACGGTCAATGACCAACTGGCAAGCAGTCTGCTGCTACAGCAATATGAGTTGAAATATCTTGACCGTACAGTACCTATGGGCTATATCGCCGGGGCGGCCACACGACGCTCCATGCGTGGCACAGGGTGCATGTCGCGCCTCATGAAGCAGGCCCTTGAAAAATCGGCCTCGCGCGGCGACATGATATGCTCGCTCATACCGGCCCACGACTGGCTGTATTTCTACTACGACCGATTCGGCTTCACAACCGTATTCTATAACGACCGACAGCACTTCACCTCGCTCCACGCTTTTACCACAGAGGGCAATTACACCCCCGTAGCCGACCACTACTCCGACAAAGTCTTCGAGGCATTTCACGACTTCGAGATGCAACGTGGATGCGGAGTGATACACAGCAAACGTGATTTTCTCAACATACTTGATGACTTGCGTTTCGACACGCAGGGCACTTTCGTGGTGACAGCCGACGAGAACAATGCCATAGCCTCAATGGCCTGGGCCTATCGTGACGGCGAGCTCACCGTGGTCAAGGATGTCCTCGGACGCGACGATGATGCCCGTACAGCGGCTCTTCAGGCTCTCCGAAAGGCTTATCCCGACTCTCCTTTCGTGGTGATGGCCCAGCCTGACGATAAAGTGAAGCGCCATCTCTTCAGCCGCGCTATGGCGAGAGTGGTCAACGCCGAGTTATGTTTCAGTATCGTAGCTCAGTCACGTCCCTCGCTCAAACTGCACATCAAGGTTAAGGACACCCTCCTGCCCCACAATAACCACACTTTTACCATCGCACACGGCAAATGTGTCATCGATGACTCCTATAGCGGCAAACTTGACCTTGACGTCAATATCGACGTGCTCACCGACATCATCTTCTCGTCTCCTAAAATCGGTGACATAATCGGCTTCCCCTCGCAGCGTCCTCACATAAGTCTGATGCTTGACTGACCGCCGGTAGGATTTTTTTGTATCTTTGCGGTATAGTTGCTGACCCGTATGGGCCAGTACACACCCCAAAGACTTTTATGCGATACATTCATACCCTCCCCTTAGCCATAATCATGGCTTCGTGCAGCGGTTCGGCATCGTCCGATGCTGAACCCATAAAACTGTACCCCGACTCCGCCTCAATGCCTCAGGCTGAGGCCCTCGTCGGTACCCTCACCCCCTCACAGGCCGCACAGTCTGTCATCTCATGGATGACGGAAGCGCCCCGGAGCGAAGGAGCATTCGCACGACGCCTCAGTCGTGACATAATGTACTGTTATATCTCCACGGGCCGTGGCGATGACGCGGAGGCATTCAGCGTGGCTCTTGACTCGATAAAGAACACTCTGAGCGTGGAGCAGCAGGTGCACCTCTTCACCGTATCGGCCTCTCCGCTGCAACTCGGGCGCATGCTCGCCTCCGACCCCGAGCGCGACACTTTCACGCCGCTCATCGAGAAGGAATACAGTGGCGACTCATTGTCGTTGGCCGCTTTCCACGAAGGACTTGAGTCCGAATCGCGCCCCTGAACCATTTCATCCTACCACAACCAACCTCATTACCATGCTTACATACAACCGGTATGTGGAGATTATCAACGATGCTCTCCGCACTTTCCCCTACCCTGCCCAACCCCGCGGACTCTACGAGCCCATAAGCTACGCCATAGACTGCGGTGGCAAACGCTTGCGCCCCGTGCTGACCCTCGCCGTGTGCGACGCGCTCGGCATCGCTCCCCTCTCGGCTCTCAATCAGGCGCTTGGCATAGAGATGTACCATAACTTCACCCTGCTTCACGACGATGTCATGGACCGTGCCGACGTACGCCGCGGCCGCCCCGCCGTACACGCAAAATACGGTGAGGCCTCAGCCATACTTTCAGGCGACGCGATGCTGACACTCGCCGGTATCACCGTGGGCAAAGAATGCCCCGACACTCTCCTGCCCCGTGTGCTACACCTGTTCAACACCACAGCCCTGGAGGTTTACGAGGGACAGCAGTATGACATGGACTTCGAGTCGCGCATGGATGTCACCATTGATGAATACCTTGACATGATACGCCTCAAGACCAGCGTACTTCTCGGCTGCGCATGCAAGCTTGGAGCACTCATGGCCGGAGCCGATGAATATGTGTGCGACGCATTTTACCATTACGGCGAGAAACTCGGCATGGCATTCCAACTGCGTGACGATCTACTCGACACTTACGGCGACCCCGCCACATTCGGAAAAGAGATAGGCGGCGATATCTGCAACGACAAGAAGACGTGGCTACTCATAACAGCCCTCAGCGAGGATGCTACGGGAGAAGTGAAGCGCGAGATTACCCATCCGAGCGACAAAGCCCGCAAGATAGCCTGCGTAAAGGGCGTGTATGACCGCCTCAACCTCCCTGAACGGTGCTCGTTGCTGATTGACTGCTATATAAGCGAGGCTGTCGACGCTCTTGACCGTACGGGTATTTCCGACGAAGACAAAGACTTCTTTACATCCCTGGCCCACAAATCATCTACTCGCGTCAACTGATGGCTATTGACACCCACACCCATCTCTATCTCCCTGAATTTCTGCCCTCCCCGGCTGATGCCGTGACACGTGCCCTTGATGCGGGAGTGACCCACATGGTGTTTCCCAACGTTGACCTCGGCACCATCGAGCCCATGAGGCGGCTGCACGAGCAGTTTGCCACACAGACCTCAATGGCCATGGGACTTCACCCAACGGAAGTAGGCCCCACATGGCTTGAGGACATTGAAGTCACTGATAATGAACTGCGCACCAATCCCGCGGATTATGTGGCCGTGGGAGAGATAGGTATGGACCTCTATTGGGACAAGACCCACGCCGAGGCTCAGATGCAAGCGTTTGAACGTCAGTGTCGTATGGCCGTAGAGCTTGATTTACCGGTGATTATCCACTGTCGCGAGGGCCTGGAGGAGACTCTGGAGGTAATTGAAGGAATAAAAGGACTGAGGGGCGTGTTTCACAGCTTCGGAGGGACACCTGAGGAAGTGGAGCGTATACGCAACCGTGCCGGCGACTTCTACTTCGGCATCAACGGCATAGTCACGTTCAAGAACTGCAAAGTGCGCGACACCCTCCCCACCATAACTCCCGAGCGCCTGCTGCTCGAAACCGACGCGCCCTATCTTGCCCCCGTTCCCCACCGCGGCAAACGCAACGAAAGCGCCTACATAATCCACACAGCCGCCCACATCGCCAACTCCTTAGGTCTACCCATAGAAGAGATTGACCGCGTCACCACTTCCAACGCCCGCACCCTCTTCCGCCTCCGCTAATCCTCCCGACCTCACCATCAAAACGCAAAAAAAATCTCGCGAAAGACTCGCGAGATTTTTTAATGACATTTTTAAATGCAGTTATTTTCTGGTGAGGATAACTGTCTCATATTCTTCTCCATCGTCATAAACGAGTCGAAGAGTATTGCCGGAACAATAAGCCGTATATACATCGGTGTCATCATCTTCCCATATGAAACGGAGTGTAGCACCTTTTGACAGGTCACCCGATAATGTATACCGGCCTTCATCGTAATACTTATCCGAGGGATTGCTTAATTCATAATATTCGCTACGGAAAGTACCGTTTGCGCGGAAAGTAATGGATTCGTATTCATATCTGTCACTCCACTCCCAGGTTCCTACTATAGAGGAGTTCTTATCGTTATCATCATCATCATCGCTACATGAGGTGCAGTAAACAGACATCATAAGAGCGCAGAATAATAGCCCGAAGAGCTTAATGGTCTTTTTCATTATCAGTTATATTAACAGGTTTGGACATTATATGGGTTACTCAACACCTACTTAGAAACAGAGACCAAGGCTTACGTTAAGTGTAGCCGAATTGATTTTCATTTTCTTATAGCTGTAGGCCTTGATGAAGTCTGTGCCATAGTTCAGGCCGAAGAAGAATTTGTTCACCTGTAGTTCGGCACCTATATGCCAACCCATCTGGAAACGGTTCCAGACATAGTCTTTTCCGCCCATATCCTTCTTATCGTAGAGGCTCTCCCATTTGGATTTAGAGTCGTTATCATAGTAGCCATAATCATCGTCGTCATCCTCTTCATACTTTGTTCTACCAAGCACATTATACTTAAAGTTTAGACCGAGATAGGGCTTAATCGCCACATTATCATTTATGTTGAACTTATAAGCGAAATTCACGGGAACTGCCAATGCAGCATGCTGATACTTATATTGTGAGTCATCATAATCATCCTCACTATCCTGACTACCGAAACAGAAATTGAAGTTAAGACCTGTCTCAACATACATCGGTAAAGTACTTGAAACACTGAAACCGTGTATGTACTTTACTCCTATACCATTCATGCCGATATTATCCATATCTCCGTATGATTTTGGAAAGTCATACGAAAAAGCCTCATTGACGTACGATATACCCAACTGATTGTAGTCTTCAATCTGAGCGACGGTGGATTTTGATGAAGAGTTAGAACCTCCGGTTGTAAACTGAGCGGATGCTGTCACACCACACAACATGGCACACACGAGTGCCAGCGATTTGATTTTGTTCATAATGTAGATTGTTTTGAATGAAAAAAGTTATAATGATTAATAAAGGTTTCTCAGGAATCTCATCGAATATTCGAATTTATTCTCCATATATTTGCAGTGCCTTCCACATTTCCGCGCTGAGAGATAAAGTATATGTATCTACTGTCAGGACTCCATACAGGACATAAATCGTCTGCTGCATGGTGAGTCAGTTGTTGAAGACCGGTACCATCAGTTCTACATGTGAAAATATCCGTATTCCAATAGCCGGAACTTCCATTGTCAAGTTTTGACGACCCGACTACCACCAGATAGTTTCCATCGGGTGACAACTGTGGAGAGAAGAAAGAATGTTGGTTATCTGATATCACACATTCTTCTACACCTGTGGTAAGATCAACTTTCCATATCTCCCCTTTACCGTTGCTTTCGCGAGCCACATAAATCACTTTCGAATTCATATCGGCAACAGGATTAAGACCTGTAGTATAGCTTGACAGAAAGTTCTTGTCCAAGTCATAACCCCATACGCTCGCGCCTCTGTTTTCCATACGGGCAAAGAAAATTGTTTTCATGTCGGGAGAGCATACCGGGGAATAGTCATTCGCACCGGAGGTTATCTGACGACATACATAACCGTTCTTTGCATCTGTAACAAATATCTGATTATTCTTCCCCTTCGCTTCCGAAAAGCAGATTAGTTTACCATCGGGAGAAAAGGAAAAAGCATTGACTGCCGAACGGTTCGTACGCTGACTTGACGCACCCATCTTGTCAATCTCCTTGACAAAAATATTTGAGGTATTGTTGCGCAGAGACAGATATGCAATAGTCTGACCGTCAGGAGATACGTCTATAATTTTGTTGGTAAGCCAAGAAATACCGTTGTGTGTTCTTTTCACAGGAGGCAAACATACATAGTCACTTTCTTTTGTAATCTTGACAAGGTCAAGAGCAGTTTCCTCCGGAACATATACGACTGAATAATCTACCTTTTGTGCCGATACGGCGGAAGAAGATAGAAGTCCTAAAACAATGACGGTCAGGAACTTTTTCATATTTATCTTGAAATAAATATGTCCGCAGTTCCCGACCGGACCTTATGTGATATTGATTGAAGGCTATAAAAAAAGAAAAGCGCGGGAACTGTACTTGTTACTTATCCCGCATACTGGGCCTTCGCATTGCCTTCGGTCAAGGATAAGCAACGCA
>CAZNBC010000093.1:0-6027 GCA_964571125.1 uncultured Bacteroides sp. | reverse complement strand
CTGCGCTTCGTGTTCGACTACAACATGGAGTTTGCCAACGCCTTCCCCTCGCAGGTGGACTGCCTCACGCTGCTCGTCTACGACCAGCAGGGCAACTACATCACCACCCGCACGGAGACCACCTCGGTGCTCGCCGACGAGAACTGGCGCATGACCCTCGACCTCCCCGCCGGCCAGACCTACCACTTCGTGGCCTACGGCGGCATGGAGTGCTCCAAGTCCACATTCCACTTCGTCACCACACCTGCTGCCGGCTCCACGCTCGCACAGCTTGGAGTGGATATGGACGCCAACTGCGTCGACGCCAATCCGGGAGTGGATCTCCACCCCCTCTTCTTCGGCGACCTCGATCTCACCGTGCCCAAAGGCGCCCTCGACTACACCGCGGGCACCGTCTACATGATGCGCGACACCAACACCATCCGCATCCTGCTCCAGAACACCAACCTCACTCCGGTTGACCCGGCCGACTTCCGCTTCGAGATCACAGACAACAACACCCTCCTCAATTTCGACAACTCCGTCATCCCCACTCCCGGCGGCATTACCTACAGCCCCTGGGCCACAGGTCAGGTAGCCTCAGGCACCGACGGAGAGGGTCAGGAAGCGATCCTGGCCTATGCCGAATTCTCCACCTCGCGTCTGATCAACCGCAGCGGCGCGCGCCTGACAGTCACCCGTGTGAGCAACGGCCAGCCTGTGCTTTCCATACCCCTGGTCAACTACCTCCTCCTCTACAAGAGTCTGCGCTACGAGAGCATGCCCTCGCAGGAATATCTCGACCGCGAACACCACTGGGACATGATCCTTTTCCTTGACGACAATATCTGGGTTTCAGCCTATATTATGGTCAACGACTGGATAGTCCGCCTTAACTCAGTTGAAATATGATTTTTTTCAAGCGTCTCGCTCTCATAACAGCCCTCGTGGGGTCGCTCGTCGGATGCAGTCAGTCCGACGAGCCGACACCCCCCACTACAAGCAACGAAGTCAATTCCCGGTTCTCGCTGCGCCTCAATGTTGAGGTGAACAGTTCCGGGGCTCCCTCGCGTGCCGACATAAATCCCATAGAGTTTCAGCCTCTTCCGGGGGAGGGATTTGAAGAGATCGCCACGCTGCGTGTCATCATCTTCGACCCTGATGGCACCACTGTCAAGGGCAACCGCATGGTGCGGATGTCTGTGGTCGACGGCAAGCTTGTGCCGGTCAACGACAATCTCATATTCCCCGTAGAGTCCAACGAACTGCTCTACGTCTATCTGATTGCCAACGAGGCCTCGCTTCCTCTCCCCTCAGCTGTGGCCGGGGCTGGCAGCTACACCACGGTGAGCCAGTGGCTCGACACCTATCGTGTCAACACGCCTGGCGAAAACCTGCTTAACCAGCTCGACGGTTGGACTGTAGGCTATCCCGCTTCAGGACCGGTGACCTCCATTTTCGCTTCCGAAGTATTCAATACTGAAGCCGAACCGCGCCTCCCTATGACCGAACGCTTCCGACTGCTCACCGACCAGGATAAGGCTGTGATTGCCGGAAGCAGCACGGAAGCCGACGGTTCGCTCGTTGTCGAATATATGCAGGAGACAAGCCTCTTTATCGCTCCCGCCGCGGCCAAAGTTACCTTCGAGTTCGATTTCAAGTCTCTGAAGTCTACTCCCGGAGTGTCGGGTGTCAATGTTACCGGCATCCGTTTGTCCGGCCTGGGGCAGACCGAATATGTGTTCCCCAACTCCACGGTCTACACTCCCTCAAAATATTCTCTTGACAAGGAAGACAACCCCATCATCGGCACAGTCAATCCGGTCGAGGGCTACAGTCGCTATATCACCTCGTTTGCAGTTCCGACGGTCAATAATGGCTCTGTCAACCTTCTGCTCGAAGGGAATGCCTTCGAAGCGGTGCCCATGACGTATGCATCCAACGAAGCCAAGCGCGGTCCCTACTACTTCCCCGAAGTTCTCACGCAGTCGGCTGCCAACGCTTTCCAAGTAGAGGTGCAGATTGAAGACGACGCTGCCCAGGGGGGACATCGTTGGCTCACAGCCCAGCCCCTCACCGAGAATATCCTCCTGGTCGGAGGAAATGAGGCCATAGCCCGCGCCACCCACCTGCGCATCATCATTTCCTTTAATGATTTTGGCCTTACATGGGAGGTCGTCGAAGCACCCTACAATAGCGTAGTGCTCACACCTTCATTTGGTTTCACCGACGACCAACTCAAGAACAAGAATAATAATTAACACGATTTTCCTACCATACCACACAATATGAAGAGGATAATATCATATCTTGCAACAGCTTTGCTGCTCTTCGCATCGGCATCGTGCATTGACGAGAAAATCTACGACGACACCGTTATCGGAGAGGGCGAGGCCACGCTTTCGGCCGAAGTACTGTTCAAGAACTTCACGCCGGCTCTTGATGGTTCACGTGCCTCAGGCAGTGCCCTCAACGGCATAGAAAATCTTTATCTCTTTGTCTATAATGAGGGGGGGACGGACTTAATCTATTCCCAGGTTTTTGATAAAAATAACGGCCTTACAGTTATAGGAGGCGGAAACACCGACACAACTCCCAGTGATGGGCAGTATGAGCCGGATAATAAGGCACCCCTACCAACTGATAAAGGAGAATCTACTGGTGCGAAGGAAGGTAAAATCAGCTTCACTCTCCCCTTCGGCAAATATAAGATTTATGCTGTTGCCAATGTGAGAGGAGAATACGCATCAAGTCTTACACCTGATAAGGTCGATACTGATACCAAACTCAAAGAGGTTAAGTTCAAATGGGATGCCAATACTATCGGAAACAACGACCAGATGTTTGGTGTCTTTACCACCGGTGCTCTTGACAAGTCGCCTGCGGAAACCTTTGATGCTCCGATTATCACAGTCAATCAAACCGGTATAACTCTTCGCGCATGGCTGACTCGTCTTGCATCCAAAGTTACGGTAGCCTATGATGCGTCAGGTCTTAACAATGGAGTTTGGATTTACATAAAGAATGTAACCGTCCATGATATCGCCGCTGAGTGCTATGTGGGTCAAAAAAATAATCCTACGACAGCAGCGGGCGTTCTCAATCGCCGCACAGGCAATGCCAATAAGCCAGGGGAAACATTTACACCCATGGCGAATACTCGCATAACCTATCCCGGCAATCCTACGGCTAATATCTACGATAAGACTCAGAGTGGTATTGAACTTTACAATGGCTTTGTAAATACCGATGGGGAGCCAATCGCTGGCTCAGACCATTCAGCGAATGCCGACGCTCTGTTCTTCTATGAAAACATGAAGGGGAATATGGCCGAAGATTCGAGGTATGATAAGCGTCCCCAGATTTCAGGCGACGACCAGGTTGGCGAGAATATTCGTGAACCTAATCTTCCGAAAGACCCATATAACGGTAACGACTATCAGGACCGTGTTCCCTATGGAACATACATTGAGGTAGAAGGCTACTATGTGTCTATCAATCCCAATAACCCTGGAAGTGGTCCCATTAAATATCGCTTTATGTTGGGCAAGGACGTTAAGTTTGACTATAACGTTCAGCGCAACTATCACTACAAGCTCACTCTCGGATTCAAAGGATGGGCCAATCAGCCCGACTGGCATATTGACTTCGACAATACTCCTCCGCTTCTTGAAGTCCCGACCGTCTATCGTGTCTCCTACCTCTATCAGCAGCGCTCCACTCTTCCTGTCAAGGTGTCGAGCAACTGCAAGAGCCTTCGTGTTGATATAATAGAGAATAACTGGGCTCCCAGTGACCCCAATAACTATGACTGGCCAGCCAATCCCGTTACCTCTACCCCCACGGATTACCAGTTCTACTGGAATAAGGCGGCATTTGACAATTATTATAGTCATATAACGACTATCAAAACTGACAATGGAACACTTAAGATAAATGATAAAATGCCTTATCTCGGATTCCTTGCCCTTAATATGCCTAAGGCAGACGATGTTGCCGAATTACCGGTTACTATACCTGTAAAAGATGAGAAAGAGTGGACCTCTGCAGGTATCCCTAATTACTATAGTTTTAAGGATAGAGTGGATGGTCAAAATGCACTTAAGACGTTCTATGAAGAGAACCGAGGGCAAGGCAGTCAGGCCTATTCTGTGTATAACCAGGCCGACTTGGCCATTGGTGGTGAGAATGTGCATAAAAGTGATTGCCCGCTCAATGCCTATTCCGTAGTGCGACTTGAAGACGGAACGGATAATGGTGATAAGATAGTGATGGTAAATATGTGGACTCGTGCCAAAACAATGATTGAAGGCTCCGGTTTCTCGGGTAATAACCCCTATGAGTACTTCGTAAGAAAAGCTACTCTTAAAGTCACCGCCACTTTCGATATGGGTGATGACCCGGATGAAACAAGAACTGAATATCTCACAGTTCTTCAGGAACCTCGTATTGTAAATCCAAAAGCCGTTTGGCGTAAGAGCGGTAGTACTGCCGGACCATTCCATGTTCTGCTAATGACTACTGAAGGCAGCAATCAGAAATCAAATTACACCCCTTTGAAATCCGACGGAGAGTGGACTGCGTCTGTCGAGATGGGTTCAAACGTCACTCTTTCCAAGTCTGCTACTACAATTGGAGAGTACAAGGATGGGGTTATCTATGGTAAGACCGGTACAGAGGTAGATTTCAACATCAATATAAATTCCAATGGTTATGCAGTGGTCAATGTTCTTTACCACAACAATAACTGTGTGCATAAGATTCTTGTCCGTCAAGGTTACGATGAGCCTACACTTATTGGTGGGAAATATTGGAGTAACTTTACACTCCAGTCAGCTACCGCGACCGGTCAAGCCAACGTTTACAATGCGGTAGAAACCGCAAGCCCCTTCTATCTCGGTTCCCTATTCCGTAGAGGAAAAATAACACAAG
The DNA here is from genome assembly GCA_964571125.1 of uncultured Bacteroides sp. Lineage (GTDB taxonomy): Bacteria > Bacteroidota > Bacteroidia > Bacteroidales > Muribaculaceae > Paramuribaculum. The sequence goes on along the minus strand of CAZNBC010000093.1, from coordinate 1,116 downwards.
GAATTCTTGAGACAAACAATTCAAGAAATAATGTGGGTATGGGTCCACTTGAAAATCCCGGAACTAATACATTTTGGCTCACAAGTGGGAATCCATTATCATGGTCAGGCTTAGGATACACTGGTACAAATGCTAATCCGACTGCGATGGGTACCTTTAGAATCAATAACCAAAACTGGAAAGTACCTGAACTGGCTGATTTCAATGCATTGAAGTCTAATTGTGAGTTTGCATTAGGAGTTATCTACGGTGAAGCTACAGAAACATCAAGAAATTTCTCAACAGCTACGGGTTATTCAATTGAAAATCAGGACAACACTGCCTATGGTGTTCGAGGAGTTATTGCCTACGATGTAAAGGGTGGAACAGCGGCTCAAGTTCTCTTTTCCTTAGGGAAAGATGGGTTTGGACGGCGAAAGAACTCCACTGGTATGTTGATATATTCAGACGTGACTATCTTTCTTACTGGATCAACTGCCGCAAGTAATAATACCTTCCGTCCTGTTCCATATAATCTTAAGATTGCACCAGGGGCTATCTTTTGGTTGAACAACCGAGTCGCTGATGGATTCTTGGGTGACGTTACTCCGGGGGCGACGATAAGTTGGGACGTAAACTATTTCAATTACGACTTCAATTCATTTGATAATAGGGAGGAAACTAATTATAGGGACGCTAACGTAATTAAGCTTGTAAGACAATAATAGAAAAAGCTCATACACTTCAGGCGGGCGCGGCACTCACAGCCGCGCCCGCCCCGCATCTAATGCCGCCAGCAAGTAGCTGATTCCTACGGCGATGTGTAGGGGAGGGGCGCGCCCCTCCCGCCCCGGAATCAACCGTTGCGCGGGTTGTTGCGCCCCCGAAGAGGGGCGCAGGCTGTTTAGCCCCACCTTTAGCGCAGCTTAGGTGGGGAAAGATGGCCAGGAGGGACCTCCATTTTTATAATCTCCCCCTCCCCCTTGCGGCCCAAGGCCGCAAGGGGGAGGGGGCAGGGGGGTGGGGGTGATGCCTCGCGCCGCTTCCGTGGCCGCGGAGTGCCATTGCACTCCGCGGTCCCCGCACTCACGCTTCGCGTATCGTACGGGGTTAAATTCTACCACGCCGCTGCCGCGG
>CAZNBC010000092.1:0-6064 GCA_964571125.1 uncultured Bacteroides sp. | reverse complement strand
GGGTAGACATCCATGTGCCGTCGGCGCGGAAGGCGCGGAAAGCCACTTTGCGACAGGCATCAATGAATGCAGGATTGTCAGAGACAGAGGATGCAGTGTGTTCTTTTTCATATTCACGCGTCATCTCTCTCACTTTGTCAATGCCGCCCATCATAGCCGGACCGATGTAGCCTAAGAGCCACACGGCACCGATGGTTCCGAACACATAGGTCATGGCGTAGCATACCGGTATGGCATTGATCATGGCGTCAATCTGTTCCTGAGGAAGGTTGAGTCCCGCGACTGTATCTTCTGCAGCACCTACAACAGGTGAGGCTGTAGAGGCTCCTGCCATCATGCCGGATGCCTGACCCGGGTCGAGGCCCATCCAGAAGGCTACGCCTAAGGCGGTGGCGGTAATAAGTATACACATCACTACGGCGAAAATCACCTCCTTAAGACCGTCGCCACGCAGCGAACGGAAGAATTGCGGGCCTACGCTGTAACCTATGCAGAACAGGAACAGCATGAACGAGACAGTCTTTAGCGGGCCGCCGACATTGATGTCAAGCTGCCCGACTATTACACCTACTATGAGCACCGAAGTGACGGTGCCGAGTGAGAATCCTTTGAACTTAAGTTTTCCGAGTAGAAATCCTAACCCTATTGTCAGAAATACTGCAAGGGATGGGGTATGGCGGAGTGCGTCAAATAGCCACATTGCGACAGATTTAGTGATGAATATTAATATAATATTCTAACTGTGGGCAACGGTATTTTGTTCAGTTGCTTAGCGCAGTGGGGTGACGACTCTGTCGCCGAGATAGCGCGAAAGCTCGCGTTTGATGGATTGAAGCTCGCTCTGGCGGGTCATGAGTGTCATGATGAGGTTGAGGTCAGGTTCGGGAGTGGCGTACGCATTCTTTATCTCCTCGGTAAGTTGGCGTATCTGGTGGAGTATCACCATGTTTTTAACGGCATAAACCGCGCGGGGCACACTGTCGCCGAGGGTGTCACGCTCGCGTGTTACGGTGCCGAATCGCGAATAAATCTTGCTGAGTTTATGGCGCTCGCTCATGAGGTCGGTGGTGACACGGCGCACCGTGTCGTTGGGATCGGAGGCGAGGCGCTTGGCAATGAAAAGACATCTGAAATCCTTTTCCCCCTCGAGGCGCATGTTTTCGAGGTGTTCGTCAAGCTCCTTCTGCATACGTTGCAGGGTGGTCATGTCGGTGCCCTTGAGACGTATCTCCTCTTCGCCACGTTGACGCTCCTGCTCTATGAGTGGGGCGACGGTCTGTTCCATATAGCGGTTGAGTTCGTCTCTTAAGGGTATGCGTGAGGCGTGGAGGGCGGCCTGAAATGTCAGACGGTATGGCTCGTTGGTAAACGTAATCTCATCGTACTCCAACTCCTGATGCACATACTCGATGACACTCATGGGCCTCGTGGGATATGAAGGGTCGTCAGTAGCCACTTCGCAGAAGTTAATCATGCCGTAGCGGATGACATAGGTCAGTAGGTCGCGCTCGCTGCTGTCGAAGAAGGCTGCCTCAGTATTGAGTGTGGCGGCGGGTACGGTTGCTGTGGCCGATGCTGTGACACCGGGCGTTACGCTCGATGTCGTCTCTTTTCCGGGAACAGCCGTAGTGGCCTGAGATGATGCGCCCGGCTGTGCAGCCTCGGAGCTGATGTCGGGGAGGCTCTGACGGTTGCGTCGGCGCAGCTCATCCTGTCGGTCACGCTCGGCCTTGTCAGCCATGTTTTTTGTCACCTGAAGGTTTAGCACCTTCTCGGGAATGTCAAGGGTGCGGCTACATTCGGCTATATATACCGACCGTGTTATCTGATCCGGAATCATGGATATGGACATCACGATGTCGGCAATGGCCTTGGAGCGCACTATGGGGTCACGTTCGGCACCCTGAAGCAGAATTGAGGTCTTGAAGCGTATGAAGTCGGTCTCGTTTTCGGCGATGTACTGCTCGACTTGCGACGAAGAGTGCGATTGGGCGAATGAGTCGGGGTCGTCACCGTCGGGAAGCAGAAGTACCTTTACATTGAGTCCTTCGGCCAGCAGCATGTCGATGCCGCGCAGCGAGGCCTTGATGCCCGCCGGGTCACTGTCGTAGATGACGGTGACATTTTCGGTGAACCGATGGATGAGACGAATCTGCCCCTCGGTGAGCGATGTACCTGACGATGCCACCACATTCTCCACTCCGGCCTGATGCATGGAGATGACATCCATGTAGCCTTCGACGAGTATGCACTTGTCGTGCTGCACGATGGCTTTTTTGGCCTGATAGAGGCCGTAGAGCACGTTGCTCTTGTGGTAGATGAGGGATTCGGGGGAGTTGACGTATTTGGCCACCTCCTTGTCACTGCGCAAGGTACGTCCGCCGAAAGCTACCACTTTACCCGACACACTGAACACAGGATACATGACCCTGCCGCGGAAGCGGTCGCGTATCTGTCCCGCATTGTGCCCCTGTTCGGCGCGCAGACACAGTCCGGTAGAGAGCAGGAATTCCTCCTTGTAACCTCGTGCTATGGCTTCGTCGTAGAGAGCCGTGCGCCCTTCGAGCGAGTAGCCGAGGTGGAAACGGGCTATCATCGCGTCATTGATACCTCGCTCGTGGAAGTATGCCAGACCTATGTCGCGTCCGTCGGGCGTGGAGGTCAGATTGTGCTCGAAGGTCTGCATGGCGAAGTCATTGACCGCCATCATGGCTTCGCGCTGAGAGGCTTCTTCGCGCTCCTCTGCGGTCATTTCCCGCTCCTGTATCTCTATGTTGTACTTTCGGGCAAGATAACGCAGGGCTTCGGAGTAGCCCACCTGCTCGATTTCCATAATGAAGTTGACGGGACTGCCACCTTTGCCGCAGCTGAAGCACTTGCATATGCCCTTGCTCTTCGATACGGAAAACGACGGAGTGCGCTCGTTGTGAAACGGACATAGCCCGATGAATCCCGAACCGCGCCGCTTGAGGTGTACGAAATCGCTCACCACTTCCACTATATCGGAAGCGTCGAGAATTCTCTGTACGGTAGCTGAATCAATACGGCTCTGTGGCATTATGGAGGAGGTTTATGGTGGGTAGGGGTATGGGACAGGTTTGCAAATTTACGAAATTTCCCTAACTTTGTGACTCAAAATCGCGCCAATCACGACACGAGTATGACACCCGATACCGACAAGTGGTTGATGATTATCAACCCCATTTCAGGCACCTCCGACAAACGGGGCCTTGACCAACTTGCCCTTGAGCGTTTCACCTCCTTGGGGGTGCACGTTGACGTGGTGTGGACTACATGTCAGGGCGATGCCACGGTTCAGGCCCGACGTGCCGTAGCCGAGGGTTATGGCTCGGTGATAGCGGCCGGAGGTGACGGCACTATCAATGAGACCGCCTTGGCGCTTCTCAACACCGGAGTGACGCTGGGCGTCGTACCCTGTGGCTCGGGCAACGGACTGGCGCGCCATCTGGAGATTCCGGTAGATGTCGATGAGTCGCTTGATGTGATAGCTCTGCGTCACGTGACCCGTTGCGACAGTGGATTGGTCAACGAGCATCCTTTCTTCTGCACCTTCGGTGTAGGATTCGATGCTGCCGTAAGCGAGAAATTTGCCAGCGAAAAGCATCGCGGCAAACTCACCTATCTGCGTAGCACCTTCCGCGAATTCCTCACTTATGCCCCCGAAGAGTATGAGATAATGGCCAATGGCGAAGTGCTTACTCAAAAGGCATTCCTTGTGGCCGTGTGCAACGCCTCGCAGTATGGCAACAATGCTTATATCGCCCCTGACGCATCCATGACCGACGGACAGCTCGACATCACTATCGTCCATTCGGGCAATCTGCTTACCACAGCCCTCGTAGGAGTCGACCTGATGAGCGGCAATCTCAACCGTAACACACTTATAAGCCGCCTTAAGGTGCCCTCGGCCGTCATCACACGTCGTGGCGAAGGCCCTGCCCACATTGACGGCGAGCCGCTGATTCTCCCCGAACGTCTCGAAGTGAAATGCCTCAGCAACTCCCTGTGTGTCTACACCCCGCTCGAAACCCATCCCGTGCGCCCCATCATCACCCCCCTCCACGCCATGGCCAAAGACCTCCAGATCTGGTTCAAAAACCACCTCCACGTCTGACCCGCCCTGCTCTAACTATTTCACGTACAGAACTCATAACCTCATATTATTTATATTACCTTCTCTCTTAATCTCTCTCTTCCTTTTTATTGCAACACTTATTATTTCAAACTAATTAATCACCAATCATTGTTTCATCTATGAAATTGACCCACTTCGCCGCAAGCGCGGCCCTCAGTCTTCTGGTGTTCACCTCATGCTCGGAAGACCAATCGTCATTTGACATTCAGGATGTCCCCGGACGTTGCCTTATCGAAGGTGTAATTAAGTACAATGAAGGCACTACTGTGGAGAACGGACACTTTGCTCACTCCTACAAGCCCGCTGCCAATCTCGAAGTTACCGTTACCGTTGATAATTCGAATTATGGTGACCTTCGAGGAGAAAGTGTCTTCACCACTGTCACTGATTCAGAGGGTAAGTACTCTATTGAGATTCCCGCTCCACGTAATACCGTGGATGCAACGATTACTACTGCCGACTTCCGTGGAACACGTACATATATAACTGACGAGAATAATAAGATTGTGACCAAGACTCAGGATGTGATTTTCCGTGGTATGTCCTCTGCATATATTCATAGCGAGGGTATAGTATATGCTAATTTTGAGTGTACTTCATGTAGTGTCAACTCAACTATAACCGGACTCAACGAGCTTGCTAAAATCGAAGGGTCTGTTGGTCGCGGTATAGAGTATGTAGTTCCCGCTGAACCTATCTATAACGACAGCTACAATTTAATAGGCTATCGTGATGCTCGTCGTTCCTATGTGTTTGACAAGTGTCGCGCTGACCTCATCGTTAGGGTGAATTATCAGAATGAAATATATACATATAATGTAACTTCAGGTAACGACGGCTCATGGACTCTTCAGGTGCCCGTTAAGGAATTCCCCGCTGATTTTACCTATGAGGTGATGGCTATGCCTTACGATTCAGAATACACCCACTATGTAGAAGAGGAGGGTAAATATGATTATTATGGCTCAGAGCGTACTTACACTACCTATGCCGGTCATACCATTAAAGGCTTCTATAACAGGAAGTGGACTCCGACATATCAGGCAAGTTTTCCTGTCGCGAATCAGGTATGCAAAAGTGAGTCTAAATTGCTTGTATTTGAGCCCTTCAATGGTGTAGAAACTTTCGGTTACTCATCTTCCGTCTATACCACCTCACTCAAGTGGCTTTCCGAACTCATTGAATCACTTCAAAAGTAGTAATCCATCAATCGAATGAAAAAGTTCACAAAAATAGCGGTATCATTACTCGCTGGCATCAGTGCATTCTCTGCCTCTGCCCAGAATGATGCTGCACGGATATATACTCCCGAGGCAGGTGACTTCGCTGTAGGTGTTGACCTCGTGCCCCTGTTGCGTACACTCGGAGGAAATAACAGTGAGGAATCTACTCCTGTAGGTGGTACTCCTTTTACTACAGGAGATATGTATTGTCGTCCTACTGTGTCCATTATGGGCAAATACATGTTTACTGACAGTTGGGGCCTTAAGGTAAATCTCGGCCTAACTGTTGAAAACGATGAGTATCGCTCATATGTGACCGATGATAAGCTCGCACTGCTTGAACCTTTAAATGAGAATAAGGTGATAGATAGTGAGAAAAAGACGAACACCGGAATCTCTCTCATGGTAGGTGCGGAATACCGTTTAGGCAAGCGTAGAATTCAAGGTGTGTTCGGGATGGGTGCCCTTTTGGGATATTCCTCTCAGAAGTATGGTTTCTCTTATGGCAACGCTATCACTGAGTTTAATCAGGATCCTACTTATACCGACTTTGGCCATCAATATCTTGCCGACTATCGTCCCGTTGAGATGTATACCGATGGCATTTTCATGGCCGGTGTCTATGGCAGTATTGGAGCAGAATGGTTCGTGGCTCCCAAACTTGCTATCGGTGCCGATGTGAAGC